>CALGLS010000117.1 GCA_937959375.1 uncultured Saprospiraceae bacterium | reverse complement strand
TAAATCGGGTCATCACAAGATGATAAGAATAAAAAAAATCCAACAAGCAGAACAAGTGGATAACATTTTGAAAAAAAATGATACATCGATATTGCGGTTTTAATTTCTTTTGTAAATCAGCAAGCAGTTAACTCTCAACGCAAGAATATTATTGCTCTTCAACTTCAGGAGGTAGGGTTATTTGTATTTGCTCAATTCTACGTCTATTTACAGAAATGATTTTAAACTTATACGCTTCGTGACTCACCTCAGCTCCTACTTTCGGAATCTGCCCCGTCATCTCCAATAAAAGGCCAGCGACTGAATCAGCATCCCCTTTTACTGAATTAAACGTTTCGGTGTCCACTCCAATTACTCGACAGACATCATTTAATAAAGTCTTTCCTTCAAAACTATAGTTGAAGTCATCGATTTTTTGAAAATTAACTTCAACCTCATCATCAAATTCGTCTTTGATTTCACCAATAACTTCTTCCATGATGTCTTCTAAAGTTACCAAACCAGAGCTACCACCATACTCATCAACGACAATCGCCATATGCATGCGTTGTAACTGGAACTCACGAAGTAGGTCATTAATTTTTTTTGCTTCAGGGACATACATCACATTGGTACGAATCAAAACTTGCCATTCATAATCCGCACCTTCATCCAAATAGCCTAGTAAATCTTTACCATAAAGAATCCCTGTTATGTTATCAAAGTCTTCATCAAAAACAGGAATTCGAGAATAACCAGAATCTTTAACAATCTTTAATAGTTCATGGAAATCAACTCTAAAATCAATTGCCATTACATCTACTCTAGGTCGCATAATCTGTTTAACAGATACGTCACCAAACTTGACGATACTCTTTAAAATATCAATTTCCTTATCTGCATTTTTCTCGTCTTCCTTTACGGCTAGTTCAATCGCTTGGTCAATTTCTTCTCGGCTGGTAATACTATTGTTGCTTCGGTTTTCTAATTTTCTTTCAATCAAATTTGTACCCATAACCAATGGACTACTTATTGGACGAAAAAATCCCATCAAAGCACCTAATGTTCTTGACATCAGTCTAGCCAATTTCATTTTGTTGATCTTTGCATACACCTTTGGGGCAACCTCTCCAAACAAAACAAGTAAGAAGGTAACACCGATCACTGCTATCGAAAAATTAATTATTTTAGAAAGACTCTCCTCTGAAAAGAAAGCATTCAAAAAAGGTAAGGTTCCGAGAATACCTTCCGACCAATTAAGTCGAATCTGTTCACTCAAAAAATAAGCTAAAATAAAATCAGACAAAATGATAATAGCGATATTGATAAAGTTGTTACTAATCAAGATTGTAGCGAGTAGCTCACGTGGCTTGGAACGTAGATCGAGGATTCGGTTGGAAGTCAGAGAGTTTTCTTTTTCTAGTTTTTTAACATCATTAATGTTAAGCGAAAAAAAGGCCACCTCTGAGCTAGAGATAAGCGCCGAACAAGCCAATAAAAGTAGTACAAAGAACAGGGCGAAGTAAACGCCTGAAGCGGTAACCGCTAAAACTGGGGAAAGAAAAAAGAGTTCTATATAACTAGCAGGGTCAATTTCCAACGTAAAGGATTGAGGTCAATAATAAAACCAGCCTTGGTTAAATTAACCAAGGCTGGTTTTCTTTTCTATTTAGAATGGAAGATCATCATCTCCTTCAGCAGCAGCAGGAGTTGCAGGGGTAGTAGCCTGTGCCGCTGGCTGCTCAGTGCTGTTCGCACCTTGGTAAGCACTAGCCTCCCGTTTTTCCATCAAACGAAAGGTATTCGCAAGTATCTCAGTGGTATAGCGATCATTCCCTTCTTTGTCTTGCCACTTACGATGTGTTAGTTTTCCTTCGACATAAACTAAAGAGCCTTTCTTCAAATCTCTTTCTGCTCGTTCTGCAAGATATCTCCAACAAACAACATCATGCCACTCCGTTGCTTTTTGCCACTCATCGTTCTTATCCTTAAAATTCTCGCTAGTTGCTACCGAAAATTTAGCGACAGCTGCGCCTGACTCAAGGCGTCTTACTTCTGGGTCACGGCCCAAATTCCCAATTAAAATTACTTTATTTATCATATCAGATTCAGTTTAATTTTTAGACTACAAAAGTCCGCATTTTTTAGGAAATAATATCTTTTTCGAGGAAGATATATTATAAGCTCCATTTTGAATCCATTTCATGTTATTTCCAATAAAGAGGTAAGCTCTTCCAATAGATTCAACGCATATCTAAATATAATGTTTTATCCTGTAAAAACAAATCAATTACTCTTGGAAAAGCATAGTTTTCCAAATCGGTAGAAGCTATAATTTTTCGATCAGATTTAGCGTCATTCTTGTGCTTTGCTATTTTGATTTTCCAAAAAACAGCTACTATTTTTTGATGACTCAGCATCTGAGAAAATGGCTTGGAAGGAACCAAACTTTTCAATCCTGTTGATTTCAGAATCGCTTTAAATAAATCTTGATTTTTCAATGCATCTTCATTCGTTGCTACTTCTGTTTCAATCAAAGGAAACTGATAAAGCTGCTGCCAAATATCTTTGCCGGTTCTTTTTTCAATAAGTACTTGGCTCTTGGCATCTTCTACAACGAGAAAATTAAAATAACGCGTTCGCTTTTTTAACTTCTTTGATTTAAATGGATATTTCGCAATCGCTTTTTCTTGGAAGGCAACACAACTCTTCTTCAAATTACAATGTCCACATTTAGGAGCTTTGGGCGTACAATAAGTTGCTCCAAAATCCATAATCGCTTGATTATAAACTCCTGGATCGGTAACATCCAAAACAGCTCCCGCCAGCTTTGTAAATTCCTTCTTACCAATGGTAGAATCTATCGCTAAGTCAATACCAAAATAACGAGACAATACTCTATAAACATTTCCATCCACCACGGCATGAGGCAAACCATAAGCAAAGGATGCAATAGCAGCAGCAGTATAGGGTCCAACACCTTTCAGTGAAAGAATTGTTTTGTAATCTTTTGGAAAAATACCTTTGTACTCGGTGGCTATTATTTTGGCAGTGGCATGCAAATTACGAGCGCGAGAGTAGTACCCTAATCCTTCCCATAGTTTCATCAACTCATCTTCTGGGGCATTAGCTAAATCTATAACCGTTGGATACTTCGCTTTGAATCGCTCGTAATAGGGGAGCCCTTGTTCCACTCTTGTTTGCTGTAAAATAATTTCGGAAAGCCAAATCAAATAAGGATTCTTCTCTCCTTTCCAAGGCATTGGCCGATCGGAAGTTCTATACCAATTGAGTAGTCCCTTCGTAAAATATTGTTGTTTCTTTTTCTCATTCATGTCACTAAGTTATACCTCCTCAATGTTAAGTAAATAAGCATATCTCCCAGCATTAAGCAAAAAAATAAGCGGCAGCAAAGGTAAACTTTGCTGCCGCCTAAATTAATCAAAACTATTTTTTATCCTTCTATTACAGACGATCAATTTAAATTGAATATCTGCATTAATCTTTCGAAGCTAATTAAGCTTCCTTTTCTAACTCAAGCGATCTATCGTAACGCTTGTTAATTATCTCTTTCAATTCTTTTCGTGCGAAGAAAATTCGACTCTTGACGGTACCTAGAGGTAACTCAAGTTTGTCTGCAATTTCTTGGTACTTAAACCCTTCGTAGTGCATCATGAAAGGAACCATGATTCCTTCATCCAAACTATCAATGATTGTTTCCAACTCATCCATAAGAATGTTCGACTCCGCTTGATTAGAAATCAAGTTTCCCCCAGAGTTGATATAATATAGATTGTCAGTTGAATCAATAATCGTATTGGCTTTCATTTTCTTACGATAATTATTGATGAATATATTCTTCATGATGGTAAATAACCATGCTTTGAAATTAGTTCCTGCGCGAAACTTCTCCTTATTTGTCAATGCTCTGAAAGCAGTTTCCTGAAACAAATCTCTCGCATCTTCTACGTTCTTAGTAAGGTTATATGCAAATGAATGCAACAAGGCTGAAAGCTGATTAAATTTTGAATCAAATTCTAATGTTGACATAATTATAGATTTTATTGGTCGTTTGATTTTTTGTTTAATCAAAGGTAAGTAAAGATTAAACAAAATACAAGTAACTGTTGAACGTTTTCTTAAACAAAATTAAACAAAGTACTTTAAACCCATTGTGATTATCAACACAAACAACTGATTTACAGCTCATTAAAGCATAAATTAAACATCTTTCTGTATTTTTACAACTTTCAAAAATTTTTGAAAGTTTGTCTCAAACAAGACAGACAAAGAGGCAAATAGTGAATTTTCGCTTTAAATTAGAAGGTTAGTCATCATCCTATATGATGGAAATATGGCTATAAATGGCAAAAAGCGTAGAACAAGAATGGTGAGAAAAGTTAAACAAAATGAAGAAGAAAGAGGATACAAAAGAAAAATAGAGGGACTATAACCCATGAAATGCCTTAAACAAGGAGCGAATTAGTAACCTATTTTTGGGCCTTAATAGCCATTATAATAGCCACCATTCCAAATATGACATTCGGTATCCACACCCCAAGGACAGCGGGTAGACTTTCATTAATCGCAAAAGTGGTAGAGAACTTAGATAAGAAAATATAGATTGCCCCAACGGCAACACCAAGTGCAAGGTGCAAGCCCATTCCTCCTCTTACCTTACGGGCAGCAATAGACACACCTATGACTGTCAATATTAAAATCGTAATGGGTTCTGCTGTTCTTCTATGTATTTCAACCTCGTAGATCTTTGTATTACCAACACCCCGCTCCTTTTCAATTTGAACAAACTCTATAAGTTTTCCTGTTTCCATCATATCCTTGTGCTCTAGGTAACGCACAAAATCTGCTGGAGTAATATTTATAGCGGTATCTATAAATGAGCCATTCCCATTTTCAAATACCTCGTCCATCCCATCAAAAGATCGGCGTTCGTAGTCGCTGAGTCGCCATTTATTAGGAGGTCCCTGCCACATTGCTTCTTTTGCTTTTAGCACGGCTATCAATTCGTTGTTTTCGAATTTTTCAATTCTAAAATTCAAGGCAACTGAATCACGTTCTCGATAACTTCGAATATAAACTTTGGTATCAGGCGAAATAAAGGCATGCACATCTTTTTTCTTCCCCTTATCATTTCGCTTCCAAATGTATTTGTGTTCAAACTCTACTCGATTTACATTTCCTTTTGGAATAAAAATATGATTACCTAACAAGTGCAAACAGGTAATAAAACCTCCTGCTACTAAATAGGGAAGTAAGATTCTTCTAAAACTAACACCAGCATTCAATATGGAAATGATCTCAGAATTGTACGCCATCCGTGAAGTAAAAAACACCACCGAAATCAAAGCGTATAGCGGCAACAATAATCCATTGATATACAGCATAAAATTAACCGTATAATCAAAAAGGATTTCGTTCAAAGGAACACTCTCATCTACATAGTCCTCAATTTTTTCACTCAAGTCAATAATGATTGCAATAAGTGTAAAAATCAAAACCGTAAAGAAAAAAGTCCCTAGGTATTTTTTAATGATATATGCGTCTAGCTTTTTTAGCATTAAGCTTTAATTCTGTGTTTTATGTTGAAGTTATTTAAGCTCACAAATGGTTTCTATATTAAGTTATTGTTAGGAGATAGACCTAAGATATATTTAAACCACCAAGAGACAAAGCATCCAAAAGTGCTCATTGATATTATTGAATCATTAAAGTCTACGCTGTACCTCTTCAACCATCCCCGTCTTCCAAGAAGCAAAATCTCCTGCCTCAATATGCTTACGCGCTTCACCTACCAACCAAAGATAAAAACTCAAATTATGAAGTGTCGCAATCTGCATGCCCAACAACTCCTTACTCTGAATCAAATGTCTCAAATATGCTTTGGTATGAACCTGACTGGTAAGCGAAGTACTATCTTCATCAATGGCCGAAAAGTCATCCGCCCATTTTTTATTTTTAATATTGATGATCCCCTTTGAAGTGTACAACAAACCATGTCGAGCATTTCGACTTGGCAATACACAATCAAACATATCTATACCCAACGCGATACACTCCAAAATATTGGCTGGTGTGCCAACGCCCATCAAGTAGCGCGGTTTTTCTTTTGGTAAAATCTCACAAACAACTTCTGTCATTTCATACATCTCAGGAGCAGGCTCTCCTACAGACAAACCTCCAATCGCATTCGCTTCCCGATCAAACGAAGCAACCGTCTCCGCAGAAATACGACGTAAGTCTTTGTAACAACTTCCTTGTACGATTGGAAACAAACTTTGTTTATAATCATACAAACCTGCTGTCTCATCAAAGCGATCACAACAACGCTTCAACCAACGGTGTGTCATTTCCATCGAACGCTTGGCATAATGGTAATCACAAGGATAAGGCGTACACTCATCAAAAGCCATAATGATATCCGCTCCAATCTGACGTTGAATATCCATCACGTTTTCTGGATTGAAAAAATGTTTTGAACCATCTATATGCGATCGAAAAGTTACCCCTTCTTCTTTAATCTTTCTACGGCCACTCAGCGAGTATACTTGGTACCCGCCACTATCGGTCAACATCGGTTTGTCCCAACCAATAAATTTATGGAGACCTCCTGTCTTTTCTAAAATTTCCGTCCCTGGTCTAAGATAAAGATGATAGGTGTTTCCTAAAATAATCTGTGCTTTAATTTGATTCTCCAATTCATGTTGGTGAATACCTTTGACAGATCCCACGGTACCTACTGGCATAAAGATGGGCGTCTGGATCGTTCCATGATCTGTTTCTAAAACACCAGCACGAGCATTAGAATTTTTATCTGTATTACTTATCGTAAATTTCAAAAGTTGTATTTTTTAATTTTTAAAAACGGAAAATCTTTCTCAATTAAAGAATGAAGGTGTTTTAAAATAGAATGATTATTGGGGAGAAAAAACAAACATTTATATTGCTATCAAAATGAAAACTCTAGCAATTTTAATTTTCCTCTAATCGACTTTTTTTACCACAAAAGGAACAATAGAAAACAAAAATCCACGATCGCAATAAGAATAGAGTAAAGTACATTCGAGCTTTTGTTACCTTTTGATTCTTTTGTGGTAAAAAAAATAAAAGCATCAAATTAAGAGCATGTTTAAATTTAGTTTCCTATGAAAATGAAGAGTTTATGGTTCTCGCTAACAATTTTTTAATGAGTTTAGCGAGCTAACTGAATTCTAAAATTGGACGCGAGGTTCATAAAACATTGATTTGCAATTAAATGGAAATTTAAACATGCTCTAAACAGTAAACTGAGTAATCCATTTTGATTGTAACTCCGCAACTCCCCTCCACTTATCCAAAGAATCGCTTGGTATCCAACTTCAACAAAACACCCATCATAATGGAAAACGCAAGAATACAGGAACCTCCATAACTAATAAAAGGTAAAGGAATACCAATCACGGGAACCAAGCCCATGGTCATTCCGATATTCACAAAGAAATGAATAAACAAAATTCCAGCAAAGCTATAAGCATATTGTCTTGAAAAATCTGAATTCTGCCGCTCAGCAATAACGACAATCCGACTGATCAAAAGTAAAAATAATCCGATGATACCCAAACTTCCGATAAAGCCTTGCTCTTCTCCTATTGTACAAAATATAAAGTCTGTGTTTTGTTCTGGTACGTAGTTCAATTTTGTAATGTCTCCTTTCAAAAATCCTTTCCCTTGTAAACCACCAGAACCAATCGCCATTTTAGATTGAATCATCGTATATAAAGCACCTTGTGGATCACACTTTGATGGCTGTAGCCAAACATTGATTCTATCTCGTTGATGACTCTTAAGGACATTGTTAAAAGTATATCCTGCTACTCCTGCTAGAAAAGTTCCGATTAGTAATAAGGCACCAAAACGCAAGGCTAATGATAGTTTCCGTTTGTTATTCATCAGGTAAGTTAACGCCAACATCGCCACCGCATTTACGCCAAGTGCATACCATTTAAAACCTTTTGAAACTGCAAAAATAGAAGCTATTGTCACCACCAAAAAACCGATCATCACTCTGTAATCAGCTCCGATACTTCGCAACATCGCAAAGGAGATCAACAAAATCATTCCCAATACAATATGACTCAATGGAAAAACTAAGCCCAGTATCAACAAGATCGCAGAACCAATTCCAAAAAGCAATAAACTAGGAGAGAGTCCTTCGCGAAACATCACAATAAAAAAAGAAAGGAATACCAATGCTGAACCTGGATCAGGTTGCAGAACAATGAGAATCATTGGTAATAGAATAATTCCAAAAGCGATTAAAACATATCGAGGTTTATCTAGGTTGGTATCGTAGGTACTGAGGAAGGCCGCCATTGCCAAGCAGGTTGCAAACTTCGCAAACTCTCCTGGCTGTAAAGTAAAGGGTCCTATCTTAAACCAAGAGGTGGCCCCATTAACTTCTAGTCCAATCACTAACACCCCCAACAAAGAGAACATAGCTATCGCATAAATAGGATAGGCAAAGGTTCTCCAAAAGTTCCAATCAATCGCAATTACAGCAATCAACAAAACGACAGAAACACCAACCCAAAGTGTCTGTTTTCCAATACTCGTACTCAGGTCAAAAACTGTTTCTGCAAAAGTCCGTTCCTCATCATAGCCTACCGTATACACCATAAGCCAACCCAATGCAATCATACTAAAGTAGATCACAAGCGTCATCAAGTCTACACTCTGAAGGAAATTGTTTTGCCGTTTACTCATCTTTTGTAACTACAACCTAGGTAGCTTACAGTTTTAAAAACTCTCTTGGTTCGATATTGCTATCTTTGGCAGGAAAGGCACTTGGATAATCTTTTTTCAATCGATTGATGGCACGTAAAGCCTCTAGCTTGGTACGGTAAGCTCCCGCGCGCAAACGATAATACGGCTTCTCATGTGTCCAATCAACTGAAATGTCTGGATAGTTTTGCATAAACTCCTGACGGTTTTGTTCCATCTTACGACGATCTGTGGTCGCTACTAATTGAATACGCCAACCTTCGACACTAGCCGAATTTTTATTAATGTCTACATAGCGAGTCATCACTCTAGAAACATTGTAATCTTCCGTAATGTTAATATTCTGCGCGCTAAGAAATGTAACGCTCAATATCAGACAGGATAATATTTGTATGATCTTTTTCATAGTTGTTGTTTTTAAACGTCGGAGCAAGCTAATTCCGACAAACTAATTATACATCGCAAGTTAAGAAATTTTTCCCAGCCTCAGTTTCCATTCACAATGAAGTTAAAATAACAATATCAATTACAATATCAATCTCCCGTTTTCACGGCCTCCGCACATAGCGAAGAACTGACATTGCAATTGATACTCTATTTTACCGCCAATGCAACTCCATTGACATTGAAACTGCAACTGACACTTTAACTCTAACCGCCACTTCCCAACCTATCTCTTCCCGTGGCAACTCTTATATTTCTTACCGCTTCCACAAGGACAAGGCTCATTTCGACCTACTTTTTTCTCTTCTCGCTTAACGGTTTCTACCTTTTTACGACTCACCCCTTCAGCAGCTCTTTTTGCAGCAGCTGCAGCAGCTCCTCCTCCAGCACCACTTCGACTTGTCTGTACTTTACTCAAATCCGTCTTTTGTTCTCTGGCCTCTTCCATGTTGCGACCCTCTGGCAATTCGATTCTACCTTTTGAAAGGTAAGAAGTTGTCTGCTCATTTACACTGTAGACCAATTCTTCAAAAAGTTTAAAGGCTTCCATTTTATAGACGACCAACGGATCTTTTTGCTCAAACGATGCCGCCTGTGTTGAATCTTTCATCTCATCCATCGAACGTAAATGTTCTTTCCATTCTTCATCTACAATGGCCAAGGCAACAGCTTTCTCCACATCATGCATAATCGTCTTACCTTCTGAATCAACGGCTTCTTTCAAATCTGCTGAGATCGGTAATTTACGAGCACTTCCATCATTATATGGAATCATGATTCTCTTATAACGGTGTCCTTCATTTTCATAAACTTGCTTAATCATTGGAAGCAAGGCTGAATTCACACCATTCTTTTTAATGTCGTAAAAATCAAGAAATTGACTTTGGAAACTTTCAACAGCAGCATCTTCATTACCTTCTTCAAAAGCATGTGCATCTATCTTTGGGTCTAAGCCCAAAACGCGAAGGGATTCTTCTCTGAATGATTCAAAGTTACCATTTGCTCGATGCGTCAGCACCATTGTTTCCGTCAAGTTATTGAACATGGAAAACAGATCAACAGAAAGACGATCACCAGAAAGGGCGTTGTTTCTTTTCTTGTAAATCGCTTCACGCTGAATGTTCATTACATCATCGTATTCCAACAGACGCTTACGCGTTCCAAAGTTGTTCTCTTCTACTTTTTTCTGTGCTCTTTCAATCGATTTAGATACCATCGAATGTTGGATAACTTCACCTTCTTGCAAGCCCATCTTATCCATCAATTTTGCAATTCGCTCTGATTGGAAAAGACGCATCAAGTTATCTTCTAGTGACACATAAAATTGTGATGATCCCGGATCTCCTTGACGACCAGCACGACCACGCAACTGTCTATCTACACGACGTGAATCGTGTCGCTCTGTTCCGATAATTGCCAAACCTCCAGCGTTTTTCACTTCGTCAGACAACTTAATATCCGTACCACGACCGGCCATGTTTGTTGCGATGGTTACCTTTCCTGGATTACCTGCTTCAGATACAATTTCTGCCTCTCGTTGGTGCTGCTTTGCGTTCAGTACGTTGTGATCGATACCTTTCATGCGCAACATTCGACTCAGTGTTTCTGAGATATCGACCGAGGTGGTACCTACCAATACAGGTCGGCCCGCATTACTTAGTTTTACAATTTCATCTGCTACCGCGTTGAATTTTTCACGCGCTGTTTTGAAAACCATATCCTCACGATCATCACGAGCAATTGGTTTGTTGGTTGGGATAACCACTACATCTAGTTTGTAGATCTCCCAGAACTCACCCGCTTCTGTTTCTGCAGTACCCGTCATACCCGCTAACTTGTGGTACATTCTAAAGTAGTTCTGCAAAGTAACCGTTGCGTAAGTTTGTGTGATATCTCCAATCTTTACATTTTCTTTTGCTTCCAAGGCTTGGTGTAATCCGTCAGAGTAACGACGACCTTCCATCATACGCCCCGTTTGCTCATCTACAATCTTTACCGCACCGTCCATTACAACATACTCTTCGTCTTTTTCAAACAAGGTGTATGCTTTTAGTAATTGGTGAATAGAGTGTAGACGTTTTGATTTGATCGAAAAATCAGAAATAACTTCTTCTTTCTTCGCTGACTTTTCACTTTCAGGAATTTCCTCATTGCTTTCAATCTGCATGATTTCCAATGCAATATCTGGCATCACAAAGAAGTTTGGATCTTCTCCACCTTTCGCTAAGTATTCAGCTCCTCGCTCTACCAAGTCAACCGTTCTTGTTTTTTCAATAATGGTAAAGTAGAGTGGTGCATCTACCAGGTGCATATTCTTTGACTGCTCCTGCATGTAGTGATTCTCCGTTTTCTGTAGCAATACAGACATCCCTTCTTGACTCAAAAATTTAATGAGTGGACGGTATTTCGGAAGCGCACGATGTGCACGAAGTAAAGCCATTCCTGCCTCTCCTTCTTCTACACCAACGATGCCATCTTTG
>CALGLS010000116.1 GCA_937959375.1 uncultured Saprospiraceae bacterium | reverse complement strand
TGAAGGCCAGCAATGATTTTCATCATGGTTGACTTTCCAGCACCGTTTTTCCCCATAAGGGCAATCTTATCGCCTTCGTTGATGACGAAAGAAACGTCTTTGAACAAAGAGTGTCCACTAAATTCTACTGAAATATTATCTACTGAAATCATATATTTATATTTGGACTGCAAAAGTAATGAAAAAGATGGAAGTGGGAGGATGGAAGTTGGAAGTTTCCCATTAACGTAGTGTAAAAACTGAGTTAAGAAAAGATTATGGATAAATATAAAATAACATTCGAAACTTGGAATAAGGTAGCGCAGCTTTATGAGGACAAGTTTATGGATCTTGACTTGTATGATGATACCTATGATGCTTTTTGTGAGGAGATTAAGGTAGCTGCTCCTTCCATATTAGAAATTGGTTGTGGCCCGGGGAACGTTACAAAGTATCTGTTGTCAAAACTTTCGAAAGCGAAATTACATGGGATTGATATTGCTCCAAATATGGTCAAGTTGGCTAAGGCCAATAACCCCACGGCTAGTTTTGAGGTGATGGATGCACGTTCTATTGATTTGCTTAGCGCAAAATACGATGCCATCCTCTGTGGTTTTTGTTTACCATATTTGTCAAAAGAAGATGTGCGCAAATTATTTAAAGATGCATCTAGAATATTGAATGAGAATGGCGTAATCTATTTAAGTTGTATTGAAGGGGGTTATACTCAATCTGCTTTTCAAAAGGGGAGTAGTGGTGATCGAACGTATGTTTACTATTATAGTGAGCATGAGTTGAGGATTGCTTTGAATGTAAATGGATTTGAATTGATAAAAGTATTCCGAAAAGGATATAAAAGAGAAAAGGGAGAAGAAGTACATTTAATTCTGCTTGCTAGGAGGGTAGTTTAGGTGGATTGTTCCTGACATTGCAACTTTTACTTTGAGGGCTTAATGAATGTTTTGGGACAGGAGTTTTTGAAGGCAGGTAAATGTAGGTAAGTAAAAAAGAATAACCTTCTTGCTGCTAGGTAGGAGTTGGAATGAAAATTGAAGTGGAAATTTTCATCCAATTTCATGAAAATGTGTTGGAGGAAATACTGTTTTTATTTGTGATCTAATTGTTAAAAATAGTAGTATCTAATCCTTGTCAAAAAAAATAAAAGTTTTTTTAAAAATTTTATTACGAATAGGCAACATTATTTTTTAAAATGTAGTTTCATTAACCAGGGATAATAACCATTACCAAAAACCAAGGAAACTTCTTTGTTCTAACCAAGCCGCTTTACCCAAGACATATTAAATAAAAAAATAATAGCTGTTGATGTATTCATTATCAACCTATTATGAATTATTTGCTCCATAGGAAGGAACTTTCATTATGTAATTTGAAATGAAGTTACTATATTTAAGTTCTAATCAACTATGCAGCGAATAATTGAGATTTGAGTTTGCGGTATTAATTGTTTAGAAAAATTTTACTCCCATCAAAAAAGCCTTGTGCTTTGAACTTACAGATTTTTTTAGTTTAGAACGTATCACAAGAAAACAACTGGTGTTTTCTCATTAATCGGAATTTACGTTTACAATAGCAGGTCACTCTTCGACTGTGCTTAATACTAGTGTTTTGCAATAGCGAATACTGTATTAGAAGAGGAGTCCTGAAAGATACTATATACATTAACAACCACCTATTTAAAATTTTTCAACAAATGCTAAACAAGATCTTCATCTTATTTTTCCTGGTAGGAGCAGGAAATTTTGAAACAACTACACTCACTACATTCAGCAACCTTGACGAAGTAAGCAGTAATTACTGGCAAATTAAAGTAAAAGGACAGACCGTTTTAGAAGCACTACACTACACTTCTCCTAAAGATTTAGTTATTGCAATTGATAAAAAAGATGTACCAGGAACAATTGAATTTGACTACCGAACAAAACAAGGTTACGAACAACATGTAGATAAATTAATCCAGATCTTTGATGTAAATGATAGAATGGTTAAAGAGATTAAAATTTTTGCAAAAGGATCTAATGCTTCTGCTCAAATTGCAATCAAAGACGCAGTAAAGAAATATGGTGATGTAAGCCTAAAATGTAAGTTGTTCATTTCTGAAAAGACAAAGCAAACGCTAAAGCAGCAAAGTTCTCACTGGTTGACTTTAGAAAAACAATTAAACTCTTCTAAGCCTTTTGTGATTTGTAAAATTGAAACAAAGTAACGAATTAGAATGTGAATTAGAATTAGAGTGTGAATTAGAATGGCCTTCTATCGTGTTGCGGTAGAGGGCCATTCTAATTCTAATTCACATTCTAATTCTCCAGCACCACTACTCGGTGTACAGAAGGAACCCCATCAACAGTCAGCATCACTTCAAAGACTCCAGTCCCGAAATCTAAGGGTATTGCTAAGTTATTCGATCTCATCTGAGTGCTAAAGACTTGAGTGCCTGTCATATCAAAAATCTGAATAAGGCCATTTTTAGCATTAAGCTTTTGAATGTTCAAAATATCCCTTGCAGGATTTGGGAAAACAGAAAAGGTGGAAGCCTCTGTTTTGGCTATAGCTGCAACCAAATCTCCATCTACCTTAACAAACAATTGATCATCCAATAACTCAACCGTATCAACCAATATCTCACCATTGCCACAGTCCACAGTAATTTTGTAATCGCCTTTAAATCCACGGATGGTATATTCCCCATTAGTGTCTGTTGTTCCATTACCAGTCGTCCACCATTCATCAAAAACCATATCGACAAAGGTCTGTCCAGAAGGTTTGATTGTCCAATCTTGATTAAACATTGGTGCATTACTCTTCCAATGCGCACCATCCCAAAAGCCCCACATCAAAAAGCCATCCGTACTTTCATGGCTGAATGTCATCGTCAAAAAATCACGTAAATAAGTTGCCGCAAGTTCATCATTTACATTTTCATTAATATCGTATTCCGTGATCTTAGCTGTTGTACCAAAGGTAGCATAAAAGTCATCTAGAATGCTTTCGACATCATATATGGAAGTTGGAAAACCACCAATGTGCGATTGAAAACCAATCCCATCTAGTGCTACCCCCGCATCAACTATTTCTTGAATAAACTCCTTTTTCAAATCATAAGAACCGCCACTAGTAATACCACCACTTATGGTAGCGTAATCATTGATATAGGTTTTCATGGTTGGATCGGCAAGGGCTAGTTTTTCAAAAATTTCTGGATAAATTTCTCGACCAGTAGGGTAGCCACTCAGACCCTGTAATGAATACTCGATATCGCGGTTGGTCGTGATCTCATTCAGAACATCCCATTCTTCTATGTTGCCAGCAATCCCTGGGTAAGTCGTCATCTCATCAATGTGTGCATACATACGATTCTTAAAATAATCAAGATCGCCAGCATTTGCTTCGAGGTCTGAAGGTAAGTTGCTCCAACCCGGCCAACAGAGGGTGTGTCCCCTCACTTTGATATTGTGATCGACCAACCATTGAGTGGCGGCGGCCGTTTCTTCCTTTGTTCCCAACCAGTTTTGTTCCCAACCATTCCATTTCATGGAGTTCTCAAAAACAACCCAGTTGAAACCATGACCGTTGCCATCTAGGTCAAGTATTTTTGATTCGTAAGTAGGATTCTGATTATTGCCACCACCAAATCTATTGGAAACCACAGCAGTACCAAATGCAAAATCATGTTGCAACATTTCCACTTCCACGCTAGCATTTGGAATGGGCATACCATCCGTATCTTCTACTCGAACAGTGAGGTCCGCTTTTCGAAATTGTTCAATTCGGGCAACAGCTTCATCGCGCCAAGGAGCATCCGCTTCGTGACCACCATATTGATCGTTGTTGATATTAGAAGGAAGGTCGTCAAGATTTACGGTAGACCCATAATTGAGCATAGTGATGCCAGCCGTTTCTATCGTTTGTTCGAAAAAAGAAAGTTGAAGACCAGCGGCAAGTGCATCAGGAGCATAGTCAATATCGGCATCAAAAGGTACCAGGTATTGTCGCCATTCTGGGCTTACCTCGAAGGTGAAGAAAACTTCTTTATCATAGGTGGTAGCGTTTTCTACGAATAAACTAATTTTTCCAGGGCCATCAACAGCTCGTAGCCAAATGACAAGTAAGCAATGATCGTTTGCATTGATTGGCTCGATGTTTCGAATGCCGTATCCAGCCTCCCAAGGATTGCTTCCAACGGAGTTAACAATAATATTGACCTTTTCAGAAAAGTCTTGTCCACTAGTGGCTACATTCATTACAGTAATATCGCCGTAAGAATAATCACTATTCAAGTTGGCAATTTCGGTGTTGTTGAAAACCCATGAACCAACTGGAAGTCCATAGTTCGTTTGCAATTCACTTTGTAAATTATTGTGATAATTATCTTGAGCGCTTAGCGCAAAATGTAGTAAAGAGAAGCTTAAAATTTTGAATAGGAATTTCATAAATGGTTTTTTACTAGTTTATACAAGTCTTGAAGACCAATTTTTTAGAACGCTGTGACTGCAAGAGAAGAAAACCTCCCACCTCCAACTTCCCCCTCTCTCTCATTGCCCAAAAGTATAGATTTTTATTATCTTGTCTAAGTATTGAAATTAATGAAGATGAAAAACTTTAAATTGGTACTACTCTTTGGGTCTCTGCTTGCTGTCTTGGCAGTATTGCTACAATTTTTTGAATACAAGTATTTTATTGGACGATTGGATACAAGTGTTTATACCTCAGTAGTGGCCACGGTCTTTACAGTAGTTGGGGTATGGGTTGGTATGAATATTCTGAAAAGTGAGAAAGAAGTCCCCACTCCCGCACCGATAATTGTCAATAATATAGTAGCTCCCACCAATGAGATCAATGAGGAAAACCTAAAAAATCTAAATCTTAACGATCGGGAATACGAAATCCTACAACTCATTGCCAAAGGATATAGTAATAAGGAGATTGCCCAAACACTTTTTTTAGCCATTCCCACCATTAAAACCCATACTTCAAATTTATATTCTAAGCTGGAAGTCCGTAGCCGAACTCAAGCGGTGCATCGGGCTCGAGAGTTGGAGGTGCTGTAATGAGACAGAAGCTAGAAGACGGAAGACGGAAGACGGAAGTTTCCCGCTAAGCTTGTTTTAGAAATTACTGAACCATTTAGATTTCTTACTTTCAAGAATTACTACGAAAAAGGGAAGCTTTGGTCTTCGGACTTCCCACCTCCTGCCTCTTTCCCTCTCATCCAAAAGTATGATTTCCACCATTCAATACCAAAGTATGAGGCTTTTTACGCTTGAATGCCCCAAATTTGAGGAAACAAAATAAAACAATTTAATTATGAAAAAATTAATCCTTACCTACGGAATCATTGCAGGACTTATCGTTTCTGCGATGCTAGTCTTTACCTTTACTGGCTCTAGCCTCGACATGGAACATAGCGAACTCATGGGGTATGCCACTATGATCATCGCTTTTGCAACTATCTTTATTGCCATCAAATCGCATCGCGATAAGGTACTGGCAGGAAAAATCACCTTTGGGAATGCATTTAAAATCGGTCTGGGGATCACCTTGATGGCCACACTCATTTATATCGTGTCTTGGTTTATTATCTCTAATACGATTGCCAAAGACTTTATGGCAGATTATTTTCAGCAATCAATCGAGCAATTGAAGGCTAGTGACCTTTCGGAAACGGAGGTAACTGCTAAAATAGAAGAGATGGAAAAATTTCAAGAGTTGTACAAAAATCCTCTTGTGAAATTTGGAATGACCTTTTTAGAAATTTTCCCTGTTGGATTTATAGTATCGCTGATTTCTGCTTTTTTGTTGAAGCGAAAGGTGGAGTAAGATAGACACGAATTTAAAATTAGATTACTCGTACGCTAAGTTAAAATAGTCTGGGCTAAATGGTCCGGACTATTTTATTTATTTTAGCTTAAGCTAAAAGAAAGGAAAAATGGACAAATAAAAGGGAACTTAGGCTAATTGATGTAGCTCGCTTATACTGTATATTTGTGGTATAATAATAGATTCTAAGTTTAACTGAAAGCAATAAAAATAATAAAATGAAAGTAGCAGAATACGAAAAGCAGTTCCAAGAAATTTTAGATGGAGACAACAGGAATTATCCATATGATTCTGACGATTATGTAAACTATGTAAAGTTAAATCAGTCAAGGATAAAACGTTGGAGAAAGAAAGGCGAAATATTGCCCGAATTGGAAGCAACGATTAGCAATGTTAAACAAGCGGTGAATTGGGTTTTAATAACGGAACCTTGGTGCGGTGATGCTGCGCACAGTCATGTGTTTATTGAAAAAATGGCTAGTCTAAATCCTAAGATCAATTTAACGGTTCAAAATCGAGATGCGCCCGGAAGTGAGATCGACAATTATCTAACAAACGGAGGAAAGTCAATCCCAATTCTTGTTGTACGAGATGAGCAAGGTGAAGACTTGTTTGTTTGGGGACCTCGACCAAAGGAAGCACAGGAAATGGTGGTGCGCCAAAAGGAAGACAGTTCAAAAAGTATACAGGATAAAAAAATAGAATTACAAAAGTGGTACAATCAAGACAAAGGTAAAACCATACAGCATGAGATGAATCGTCTTTTGACGGGAAAGTAGATTTAAATAAGTTCAATGAATAAACATCAAAAAAATAGTTTCCTGACGCTTATATTTTTAGTTGCAACTTTGGTCGCATTTGCTGATGGTCC
>CALGLS010000115.1 GCA_937959375.1 uncultured Saprospiraceae bacterium | reverse complement strand
CAATCATTTTTCTAATATTTTCTACCACTCGTTTCATGTAAATTTTCCAAAATGATTTAACAAATATCCATTCAAAAAAATAAAAGAATAATTTATTGGAGTACAAGCAATAAGAGTATTCAATCAATATTTTATTCTTTTCTAATTCCGTCACTTTCCATTCCCCGACAAATTTGTAAAAACCTAACATCCATGCCTGAAAGTTATCCACTTGAATTTTCCAATATTTATTTTCACTCCGCTCTAAAATATTGTCAACAGAAGCGAAGCCTCCTCTTTGTGTTAATGATTTTGCTACATAAACTTTTTTACTTGAGCCTGGTTTCCCCCAATTTTCATCATCAGTTGTGTGAGTTACCTTAGGCATGAAACCATACCCAGTATGAATTTTCGACAAGTCACAAAGCATAGGAGTCTTGAATGCTCTTTCAAGAGAACACTCGTAGATAGCTTCAACTTTTACATTATAATTCATTATACTTTTTCAATTTCTTTGATCCGTAAATACATTTGAATCTTATCTTTATACCCGCTCTCTTCTTTAAAGAAACCATTGATTATTCCGCTTGTTTTAAAACCCATGTTTTTGTAGAGGTTATACCCTAATTCATTTGAAGCGTATACATCAAGCCAAAGGAGTTCAAGTTCCGAATATTTTTTTGCCCAATCGATTACCGATTCGATTAGACATCTTCCGAGACCTTGATTTCTCCAGGCTTCTTTTATTCCCATTCCAATTACTGCGGTATGTGCCATTTTTGAAAGTTTAGATCCTCTTAGATCAATGTTTCCGATGAGTTCATCATGGCATTCTGCAAGTAGTAAAATACTATTTGGACTTTGTTCGTATTCAGTAATTAGGTTAGACTCTTTTTTTAAGTTGATTGGATATTCATCTAAATTCAATGGAATTGTTGTGGTGTTTGATAGGTAGTTTCTTTTTAAATCAACTAGGGCTTGCGCATCGTTTAATGTTGGAATTCTGACTTGAATTGAATTACCTGATTTTAGCGTATGTGTTTTTGGTTTGAATTTCATTTGCTGTAAACTATGTTCCTTTAGAGGTATACGATGTTGTTTGTACAACTTGATTCGCGGTACTTTTGGTTTGGTAACGTTTACTGAACTTTTGAAGTTTTAGTAAACGTCTAAGAGCGACAGCTGATGGCACAGCCTTCTTTAATGAAGTTTTTATTCTTTTTCAGATTTATCAGTATACGGAAAAGCTTCAATATCTGGAAAGTGAATAGAATAAATAACATCGGTTATTAACCACTGCTCATCCGCATAAACTAAATTCCACTTTTCATGTCCCCATTGGATCATTTTAGCATCAGAAAAATATGAGTAATCAAAAGATATTGACGAGATGGTCCCATCCGTTTCTATATTTATATTGTAGAATTTTTCGACTTGTTTCTTTTCTGTTTTACATATGTCAGTTATAAACTTAGTACTGTTTGAAACAGCTATTCCTTGAAAATCAGGGTAGTCTTTTTTTATTGACATCTCTGTTTCCTTTGACATAATTCCTGTAAATGAAACATGGTCATCAAAGAATAATTTTTTAAATCTAGTACTATCTTTTTGTATTATTGACTCTTCAAATTCAACAATAACGCCGTTTAGTTTTAATCTATCTAAAGCGTTTTCTTGAGCAAAACAAACGGATGAACTAAAAATAATGATAGCTAGTAGTTTAATTAATTTATACATATTTAGGTAATTGGTTAATTAAAAAATTACTTAAGGTTGAATTTATTTACTTTTCAATCACAACAATTCATCTAGTAGTTTTTCAAACTCAAATTTAAGTTCTGTCAATGCTTTAAGGTCTTGTTCTTGGTTTTCGTCTAAGTCCTCAATAAATGAAATCGAGTTGATGTAATATATTTTATCCATTTCTCCAATGATCTGATTTAGTACAAATTCGGCAGCATTCAGTTTATCATCTTCATCTAAGAAATCTATATTTTCGGTATAAATCAGGACATTCAATTTTCGGTCATGTGTAATCCGAAAAATAAACTCCCACTCGGCTGCATCGATGGTTTGTTGTAACATAAAGGAGTCAAACATTTCAAAAATAAAATTCCAATCTTGTGCAGGTTTCGCAGGAAAAAATGTCCAATGAGCTAATTCAGGAGCTTCACCTATGATCGCTTCCGAACGACTCAACATTTTTGCATCGCCGTTTGGAGAAATAGTGAAGGTGTGTGGTTTCTCTTGCCCCTTTCCTATTTCCCATGAGAATGCTCCGAATTGTAATACTTGATTATCGAGCAGTTCTCTAGTCGCTACAGGGTCGCTTATTTCCCTGAATTGTTTCTCATGCTTGACAAACCATTCCCAAAAGTGATTGATTTTATTTTTTAGTAAAATGGAGTTCATTCTGTATGTTTGATTTTGAAGTTGTTTAGTGTATTTTTTTGTGGTTGATTTGTGGGGATGTGCTTGGCAACGTTTACTAAACTTTTGAAGTTTAGTAAACGTCGGGGAGGCCGCCAAACTAAAATTCATCACAATAGCTAGGTGTATTTCTTCAGAATTTATATCTACCTAATTGAAACCAACATCAGACTCAACTGTAGAGCAATTATTATTTTTTTCATCATTGTTGATTTTGTTTTTTAATGGACCACAAGGTGTTGCATTTCTAATGCTTAAGCTTCTTCATTTTCATTTCTTGTTGTCTCATTGGCATAGAATCTATAATCCTATTTAAATCTTCAATTAATAATATGTCTGTTTTTTGAAGTTTTACGCCACCATCCAATCCAATTAATATGATTTCAAATGCTTCATCTTCATTTAATGTTTTTTTGTATAATTCAGGAGATACTTTCCCTTTTTTAGTTGACTGATTTTCTTTAAAATCAATTTGCTCATATTCATCATCTATTATTTGATATAGAATCAATTTTCTCTCTGCCAAATCATTGATTGAATTTCCAATCGCCTCAAGTTGTTTTTGATATTTTATTGAATCTTTATCCTTAGTTTTCAGAATCAGAATCCGGTTCTCCCATTCATGCTTTTGTAAATCTTGTCCATTCAAATTCATCATTCCAAAACAGTTTATGATCATAAAAACAATTAGTCCTGTAGTTCTTTTATTACCTTTTATCATGTTATTCTAGATATAGAAGTTGTTTAAAAAAGGCACATTTTGCAACCTGCTTATTTCTTCTTCACTAAGTTAAGTTTTTTTGTATAATTCCTTGTGTTTATTTTGTTCGTAATGAATGAAGGCTAAAACCGTCTCCTAATTATAGAAATATTTAAGCATACATTCCTAGTAAGACTACTGTTTCATCAACTCCTTATTCAATCAAACTAAGGTTAATCTTGACTATCCCCTTCCTCTACCTTTTTACATTCTTTTTGACTACAACTGGTGGCCATACATACTTCTACAACAAGTAGGAAGTCCTTTTTATTTTTTTCGTGTGTAGGACTGCGATAAACGAACGATTTTCCAGACACAACACCTTACATGTTGAAAATCAATTAATTAGAACACAACTAAAAAGTACGATGAAACATATTAGTAACTCGTTTTGACTAAAGAAACGAAAAATGTATCGATCAGAAACATAACCGTAAGTCGATGCTGATTTAATCGTACAACTTAGCAGCAGAAAGAAATTAATCAACTAAAATTAATTATTATGAAAAAGACTGCAATGTTTCTAATGATGATATCCTTATGTTCATGTGGAAATAAAGAAAATGATTTTGACGCAATAACTTCGGATCATTTTGACGCCAGAATTTCGGGCGTGATTACGGATTGCTATAGTGGAGTTCCTGTAAAAAGTGCAAAGCTTACATTATACAAAGAAGAAATTCAAGATTTGGAAGAGGGTTATCATGAAATTTCCAAAATTGATGAAATTGAAACCAATGCTCAAGGAGAGTATCAATTTTTAGGCGATCTGGAAAATGGAAAGTATTCTATTAACGTTTTTAAAGATGGTTATTTAAACCATCACGTTGCACCATGCGATGGTGGCACTTCATTTTATCTGTATGGTTCAAATGATAAAATAATGGATTTCGAATTAGCTAAAGAAAGTTGGATAAAAATCAAGCGTAGTCAAGATTTTGAGTATATGAGTGGAGTCATTAAAATAACACCCGAAACGAATAGCTGTTTTGAGAATAGTCCCTGTTATACGAACCCAAGTAGTAACTCTGTTTTTAGTACTCGTACTTTCGATGAAGCGTATAGATTATATCAGATAAGAGGGAATAGTAATATAGTAATCAAGTGGGGCACACTTGATTTTCCAGACATTGATATAATAGATAGTTTCTTTGTTGCTAGTAATGACACGCTAGTTTATGAGATTAAATATTAAGACAATATTGAAGATTCCACTTTGAATAACTTTCGAGGTGGAGTCTTTTGTCAACGACATACTCAATACAAATTTTCACACAGCCATAGTCGTGTTTCGCAAGTTTCTACTTATTTGAGTTGACTTTAAATTGTAACTTTCAGAAAAATTAATAAACATGAAAAATAAAACAAGACTCACTCCTCTTTTATTC
>CALGLS010000114.1 GCA_937959375.1 uncultured Saprospiraceae bacterium | reverse complement strand
TCCGCAATCATAAGCTTCTTACTAACCGCCTTACGACCATCAACCTTTAAATAAATAAAATACAAACCAGCAGGCATCTCTTCCACATTCATCTTAACAGGTTTCTTCGAAATCTTTTCCACTGTGATCGATTGGCGTGTTTGTCCCAGTTGATCTACCAACATGATTTGACCAGACATGCCGTCATACTTTGCGATATTAATTACAACAGAGCTATTCGTTGGATTTGGGAAAAGAGAAAAGTCTTCCCAATGTGTATTCACTTCCACTCGACGGACTTCAGAGTAAATATAAGTCTGATCATAATTAACCAACTTCAAACGATAAAAATTAGCACCATAAAATGGCTCGTGATCATTTATCTGATAGTTGAAACTACCGTCGCGATTATTTAAACTTTCGATCATTTGTAATTCAGAAAAGTTAACGCCATCTTTTGAACGTTCTACAACGAAATGATCAGTGTGATCTTCTGAGTTAATAACAACCCAATTAACATTAACTGCTCTGCCATCCTTTGTTGCCAAAAAGAAAAGTGCTTCTGGGCTCTCTTCAACTACTAATCCGTTATTGCCATTTATGGTAACATAAGTTGACTCCTCACAAATGCTTTGCCAGCCACTATCCCAAGTTTGAATATTCAAATAATATTCACCATCCGGTAAGTCCGGAATAATCAATGGATCAGTACAAGTATTAAAACATTCAAAAACAGTAGACCATCCATTGGTTTCAAAAACTTTTATAATAACATTTGGTGCTGTAATGCCTGTAACAACCAAGGTTCCATCAGTGACAGCATGACTTGCAATGCATCCGCCTCCTCCAATCGGAACACCTTGGCAAGTACAACCATCTGCTTGAATGACGTCATCAACAGTATTGATATTTCCATCGTCACAACTGCTGCCTGGAGTAGTTGGTACACTTGGATCGCTATCATCACAATCAATGTTTATACAAATCCCATCGTTGTCATTATCCGGTGCAGAAGTACCACCTCCACAGTTACAATCGATATCAAACGTTTCACCAGTTGTACAAGGATCGTTGTCATCACAAGCTTGGCCATTTGTACATCCGCCAGTAACAGTTACGTATTCATCGACCACACATATTTGTTGCCAGTTGGCATCCCACAAAGTTACCTTCACGTAATAAGTATCTTCAGGGAGAGCAACTTCTTGAGGATTATTACAATCATTAAAACAAGAAAAAGCAGTAGACCAAGATGAGTTAAAAATCTGAACGGAAACATTTGGATTGTTCAAGTTACTTACCGTAATGGTTCCGGGGCCAGTCATGATTACTGCATCACAACCATTGCTTGATTGACCTTGGCAAGTGCAACCATCTGATTGAATTACATCATTACTAGTGTCTACATTGCCATCATCACAGGCAGTACCTGGAGCGGCAGGAATACTTGCGTCGTTATCATCACAGTCATCTGCTTGGCAGGTACCATCATTGTCATTATCCGTACAATTCGTATCGACGCCTTGGCAGGTACAACCATCGCTTTGAATGACATCATTGTCGGTGTCAGGATTTCCATCATCGCAAGTTGTGCCAACCGTGGTTGGTAAATTGGCATTATTATCATCACAATCATCATCCGCACAAACGCCATCGTTGTCATTATCCGTGCAAGGGACAACACCTGTGCAAGTACAACCGTCAGACTGAATCACGTCGTTGTTGGTATTCGGATTACCATCGTCACAACTTGATCCAACTGGAGCTGGTAAATTAGCGTTGTTATCATCACAATCAACTGCTTGACAAACACCGTCTTCGTCATTGTCAGGACAAGGGCCATCTGTTACAATGACAGTTTCTAAGATTTCGCAAACTGTTTGCCAACTAGCGTTGAACGTTTTTACTTGTACATGGTAGGTGCCTGCTGGCAAATTAGAAACCACATGTGGATCACCACAATCGTCAAGACATTCTGAGATCGTAGTCCAACCGGCGTTGAAAATTTTCACACTCGGATGTGCAAATCCCTCGATGTGTTCAACAGTAATGGTATTGGACGAAGTAAGAATGTGAATGACGCTACAATCATCAGCAGCTGATCCTGCACAGGTACAACCATCTGCTTGTATCTCGTCATCAATTGTATTGGGATCGCCATCGTTGCAAGCTGCACCAGGAGGAGCAGGTACCGCTGCGTTTTCATCATCACAATCATCAGCAGCACAGATGCCATCATCATCTGCATCGGGGCAGCCAGCTGGTGGTCCGATACAGAAGTTGGTTGTTTCAGAAGATTCAAAATTACCACCTTCAGCAATAACGTTTCCTGAAGGGTCAGTCACTTGATAGCTACCATCTCCGTAAGTACAACAAATGCCATCACCGTAGCTGTCTGTTATTACAAAATCATAACAACCTTCCGGCAAACAAACGGTTTGACTCACGGCGCTATTAGGTGTTTCACCTTCGTAGGTTCCATTAGATGAAACCATTACAGTATTTTCAGAATTTCTAATTTCCCAAGCCGTTTCGGCAGGGTAGTCGTCAAGGTTGATCGTAACCGTTGCATCATGACAAGCCGTACCGCTGCAACTTGTTCCGTTACCTAGTACATTGATAGAGGCAGTCCCATTCGCATCTGTGGTTAATTCAAAACAAACTTCACCAGTGTTATTAGTATAGTTGGTTTCGTAATTTCCTAGTGCATCAGGATCTTCGTCCCAGTTGACACGAATCATCAACTTATAAATACCGTTTGGCAAATCAGTTACATCTACCCATTGGCAATCCAAACCAGATCCATATATATCACCACAACCAGCAGAGATGCCTTGATTGCTACAAGTGTAAGTAAAGTTACCACCACCCGAACATTCAATATCAATTAAGCAAAAGCCA
Source organism: uncultured Saprospiraceae bacterium (assembly GCA_937959375.1). Taxonomy (GTDB): domain Bacteria; phylum Bacteroidota; class Bacteroidia; order Chitinophagales; family Saprospiraceae; genus CALGLS01. Next base: position 3,424 of record CALGLS010000114.1, on the reverse strand, counting down.
TTTTTAAATCCCATAGGAAGTAGATTCCCATCTTGATCGAATAGCACGTATTCTGCATAACCTTCATAGTGCCAGTGGCCGTGGCATTCATCGTATTCCCATACTTCGTTTTCGTCAGCAGGGCTGGCAGGAGGTGCTCCTACATAAAAATCTTGGTTACCTACATTTTTGATATGAGTCGTAAACCGTAGGATTTGGCGAAGGCCAGTACCATTGATACATCCTTCATTGACATAGCATTGGTCATTATTGTTTAGGGTGTAGGCCGTTAAAGAGTTGAGTAAGGCGCTTTCAACAACTACTAAATCAGGCTGAGCGAAAAGATTGAACTGAGTCAGAAAAGCGATCAAAAACAGAATGGTTTTTCCAAACTGATTTACTGGAGGATATGAATTGTTCATAATTTAATCTAATTAAACGAAAAAGTTTCAGTAAATGGGATATACAAATATACAGTTAATTCAATTAAGGAAGAATAGCTATAGTCTGTAATATGACGTTGGTTATGTAGGAATGAGTACATTTTATCTGTCTAAAAAGCCATTATTTTCAAAATTTGTCTACATATTGTTTAGTTGATTATTTAACAACTTCTAGCAACCGTAGTAAAAAAAGACTCCTTTCTGTGATTCGGTAAAGGAGTTTTTTTATTTTACACGCTCCTTTTAATGTTCTAAATTTTTGTGCAAAATGTCCACCTTTTATAATACCATTCAACAAAAGTTCACAAATCTTTTTGGGCAAGCAACTACCATTTTGCACGCTCCAGGTAGAATCAATATCATCGGAGAGCATACCGACTATAATAATGGTTACGTATTGCCAGCTCCAGTTGATAAGAAACTCAGTTTCGCTTTTGCAAAAAACGAACTAAATGGCCTTGTGCGCATCCATGCGATCAACCTTGATGAGTACCTCGAATTCCAGCTAGAAGACGCTAATCCAAAAACTAAAGGCTGGCTGAAATACATCATGGCGATCACAGATACTTTTCTTGAAAACGATCAAGGTTTTGATTGTGTATTTGGTGGTGACCTTCCAATTGGTAGTGGGATGTCTTCATCGTCAGCACTAACCTGTGGTCTTGCAGCGGGCTTGAATAATTTATTCGAACTCAACTATTCTCCAATCGATTTAGTGAAAAGGGTGCAAGATGCTGAAGCTAAATATACAGGCGTGAGAGGGGGCATTATGGATCAGTTTACGATTGCGATGGGTAAGGAAAATCAAGTGCTGCTATTGGATTGTCAATCACTTGATTACCAGTACTTTCCATTAGTTTTAGGTGATTATGCATTGTTGTTATGCAATACCGGTGTTCAACATGAACTAGCAAATTCGGAATACAATACTCGTCGCTCAGAATGTGAAGAAGGCGTAGCTATCCTTCAATCAAAAGGTGAAACAATAGAAAGTCTGCGCGATGTATCATTGGCTATGATTAATACCTATCGCAATCATTTGGATCCCATTATTTTTGATCGCTGTTACTATGTGGTGAAGGAAAATGCACGTGTTTTGGAAGCTTGTAAAGCGCTGCAAAATAACGATATGATGACATTAGGAGCATTGCTATATGCCTCTCATTATGGTTTGCAATATGAGTATCAAGTTAGTTGCCCTGAACTTGATTTTTTGGTAAAACAAACAGAGGGCCTACCAGAAGTTTTGGGTGCTCGAATGATGGGAGGAGGTTTTGGAGGTTGTACCATAAATTTGGTTGAAAAGAAAGCTGTAAACCGAGTAATTGAGACCTTAAGCTCGCAGTATTTTGAACATTTTAACAAAAAAATGGAAGCCTATAAAGTAGCGATTGGTCCGGGAATATTCCAATCTCAGTAAAAACACCTAATACTATTGGGTAGAAAAAGAATAACAATAAATTTTATGTGGTTGATTTCCCTCAATTTTTAATATACGCTCAAACGAAGAACAAGAATAAGTTGTATATTTGCAATGAACTATTACAATCTCACAAAGAGATTATTAAATCCCAATCCTTCCGATTACAGACCCTCTCAGCATTGTTTTCAAATCTGATGTATTCGACATAGTCATTTGCAACTTCAATGTTTAGTTAGCAAATCAATTAACCAAAATGAGAATTTATTCATTTTACTGAATATCGACGTTCCCTTTGTTGATGTTAAAAATCTGATGAAGAATGTTTGGAATTATTTTGCGTTCGTTTTGTTTGGGCTTAATTACTTTTTTGAGTGTAGTAAATCTATCTGCTCAAATCACAGTTACAGCTGATGAAAAAGATGCCTTCTATGAGGCAGGTGAGGCAATGAACTTTGAAGTTTCTGCCAACTATAATGCTTCTGCAAGCTATGAGATCTTTTATGATAAATTTACCACGCCTTTGGCTACTGGTAATATCGATATCTCATCTGGACAAATTACTAATATCCCATTCACACTCAATGAGCCCGGTGTGGTTTTCTGTGTTGTAACACAAGGTGGGACACAGTACAAGGCAGTAGCTGCTTTCTCTCCATATGACATAGAACAGCTCGAACCAGAACCTGCAGATTTCGATGCATTTTGGAATCAGAAAAAAGCGGAATTGGCAGCTGTTCCTTTGGATCCGAATCTAACTTACCATTCTGGAAATTCATATACCACTACATATAGAATTGATCTGGCTCAGATAGACGGTCGTCGTGTCTACGGTTATATTTCAATACCTACAGGGCCTGGTCCGTTTCCAGCTATTCTAGAATTACCAGCATACGGAAGTGGAGCCAATACCATTTCTCCAGGTGATTTTATTGCTGAGCGAGGTGGAGCTATTTCCATGAAAATTAGTATTCATAATGGACCACTGAATCAAGGCGATCCAAATGCCTATGAACCAAATGAGATTGACGATCCAGATAATATTTATATCCGATACGGTATACTAGCAGCCTTGCGTTCTATTGATTATATTTTTACACGAGATGATTTTGATGGAGAAAGTATGGGAGTTGTTGGTGTAAGTCAAGGCGGTGCGTTATCTATGATGGTGTCCGGTATTGATGATCGAGTCAATCTACTATCCTATGCGCATCCAGCTTATTGTGAACATGCTGGTTTGCCAAATGATAAAGCCAGTGGATTTCCATTCTATGTAAAAAGTTCGAGAGATACAGATGGTTCTACGGCACATGAGTTGGCAACAATTTCCGCTACTAGATATTATGATGCGATCAATTTCTTGAAAAGATATAAAGGCCCATCTTTAGGTTTTATTGGTTACAAAGATGAAACAAGTTTAGCCTCTGGAATTTTTGCTGCTTACAACGAATTGACGGGACCATCCATCTTGTTGCACGAAATCGAAATTGGTCACAACCCAATGCCAACGGAATTTTGGAATGGCCGATATGATTTCTTCCGTCGCCATTTTCCTGCAATGGCAAATCCGCCGTGGCCTTAT
>CALGLS010000113.1 GCA_937959375.1 uncultured Saprospiraceae bacterium | reverse complement strand
TGAATCGTTGAATTCGGAATTTTGATTTTCCCCTTAACACGGTAGAAGGCAAAAATCAGCGATTCAAAATTCAGAATTCAACGATTCAAAATTTAATAATATACACCTGAGTTACAAGTTATGTATATACGGTAGTCTGGTCAGCCGGACAGGTAAAACCGCAAAAGTCCAAATGTAAAAGTTACCCACGAATGACATGCTACGCCAGAAAGCCGCGATTTTCGGATACTTTTACATTTTGACTCCCGCCTGGCGGCCCGACAGGTTTAAAAAATTTCCTAAAAGCGATGCAGCTAAATATTTAGAGAACTGACTTAGCGGTCAACCTGTTCGGACTTCGGTCTCCCATCTCCCGTCTTCCTCAAGTCTGATCAGAAGTCCAACCATCCTGCTCGCGCTTACGCCTAGCCTCCTCTTCTAACTTCCGTTGCAATTTTGTTTTTTCAAAAACATCTCTAGGGAAAAAATAATTGGTATTGTTTGGATCTTCATTTGCCCAAGAAGGCGGTACTGGTTTTTCATCTTCTTCCAACTCATGCTTAAAATAATAAGCTACAAAAAAACCAACTATAGCACCATATAAATGACTTTCCCAAGACACACCTTCTTCCAATGGAAATATGCCTACAAACATGCCGCTATAATAAAATAATATAATCAAAGCCAAGGCGATTGACTTAATGTTCTTTCTAAAAATCCCAGTTCCCATAATGAAAGTTGCCAATCCATATACCACACCACTTGCTCCAATGTGATAACTTCTACATTGGTGTCCATATTCCAAACCACAGAAAAAGTAATTACCAATTAACCAAACCAAAAGTCCGGTTAGTAAATAAATTCCAGTAAAACTGCGAATGGCAACTCGTGGATAAAAATATAAGATGAGACTACTAAGCACAAACATGGGAATGCTATTGTGCGTAAGGTGTGCAAAGTCGGCGTGAATTAATGGCGCCAACAAAATTCCTCTAATACCTGAAATGTCTCTCGGCAAAAGCCCCAAATACCCCAAATGTAAACCAAAGACCACCTGTACCAAATGGACAAGCCAAATCACCACTATAAATAGCAATGGAAGTTTAATAACATCAATTAGCTTTTGTGATCTTGAATCCATTCTTATCGTTCTCTTCAGGTCTATTTTTGCAAAAAGTTATGCTTTCTAGAAAACACGAGTACCTCCAAATAGTTTATTTAAACTTTCGTTGAACAAGCTTAATGAAAATCTGAGCTTTCTTCTTTTTACCTTTTCCTGTCCAGTTGTATTCCTCCGCATAAGAGGCCAATAACATTTTAGCTTCTTCAAAATCGCGCATGCTATTCAACTTTTTCATGGCAGCATTAAACGCATTCGTATCTTTTCCAAACAACTCGTTGGTGGTTAAAATTCGTTCATTCAATCCCATCGCCTTTGTCAAATCTGCAATCGGTAGTGAACTCAACTTATCAGACAGTTCCTTGCCCTCGTTCTGATCAAACAAGACTTCAAATTCGTCGTCCACCTTGTGCGTTGCAGTCACAGGAGGTAATTCAACTTCTATTTCCTCAACAGGCGCTGGCGGTGGTTTTTGTTCAACCACTGGAGGTGGCGGAGGTGGCGGTGTACTCACCACTACTTTTGCAGGAGCAGGAGGAGGTGAAGGTGGAGCAGCAGCCTGTGGCTGTTCTTCCTGAATCACCTTTGGTACAGGCTTACTTACTTCAACAGGTTTCTTTATTTCGATAGGCTCTCTAGTCACTTTGGGTCTATTGCCCGGAATTTCTTTGCCATCAACTGAAAAGGCCTGATAGAATTTTTCAATATAACTCAACATCAACTCTTGTTCAAAAGAATCAATCTTACTGTCCAATGTCATACTTTGATAAAGGCGGTTTATTTTTTCCAGTATTATTTTACCTTGCTGCAAATTCATTATTAGTTGGCGTTTATTGATAAAAAAGTTGGTTTACGAAAAGTAAATCATAATGTTAAAACTGATAGGGAGGTATTTTTATTTTTTATGATGTTAAACAACTTCTTTCATAAAAATAAAAGGATTCCTGATTTTCTAATCGCTATTCGATTGTGAAATTACTACTTTTGAGGATGAAGTTCTTTAAGAATTCCAATTAAAGCTAGTCAGAAGGAATTTTTTATTGAGTTGAGCCGCTTTTTTATGTTCATAGCTGGGGTATTGACGATTAAAATAGCGCAAAATTGATATTAAAACCCATTTCTTGGTAGCTAATACCTACTGTCTTAAACAACTTCGATATCAAAAATAAACAATTCAAGCTTATTGATAGCCCTCCTAAACTAGAGGGATTTGTCAAAGGTCATCAATATTAATCGCTTAACTAATGTTTTTAGAACCACATTTTAAAGGTCAGCGTAGCGGATGGATCGAAGTCATCTGCGGCTCTATGTTCTCCGGAAAAACGGAAGAATTAATTCGTAGACTGAAACGAGCAAAGATTGCTAACCAAAAAGTAGAAATCTTCAAACCTAAAATTGATACCAGATACGATACAGTCAATGTGGTCTCACATGATGCTAATTCTATTCTTTCTACTCCAGTAGACCATTCGTCTAAACTATTAGACTTGTCCGACGGAGTAGGGGTGGTAGGTGTAGATGAAGCTCAATTCTTTGATGATGAGCTACCTAGTGTTTGCCAACAATTGGCGCTCAGAGGTATTCGTGTGATCGCCGCGGGCTTAGATATGGACTATAAAGGTGTGCCTTTTGGCCCAATGCCTGATCTTTTAGCTGTAGCTGAATATATTACAAAAGTACACGCCATCTGCAGCCATTGTGGTAATCTGGCAACACATTCTTTCCGTTTAGCTGCTGACGCAGGTCAGGTACTATTAGGCGAAAAAGACACCTACGAAGCTCGTTGTCGTACCTGTTACCACATGGGAAACATCCTAAACCTAAAAGTAAACTCGGTTACTGCTGAAAGCAATGGAAAAGAAAAGGAAGAAAAAACGTAAAAGCTAGGCTCTACGAACATACCTTACTTTCAAAAATTAAAAATGCCTGCGAAATAGTACTTCGCAGGCATTTTTATGTTTACAGATTCGATTGTTGAAGTTCCTTTGAAAGAAGAGTCCTTACAAGCTATCTTGATTTATCGCATTCTGCCTCATTAAACAGTTCTTCTCGATTTAAATTTTCTTCTTCTTCAATACTTAAAGACTCGTACTTCATTTGAAAATAGTTGGCAGGAAGATAAGTGGTGTATATTCTTCCTCCTCCACTCCCCAATTGAAGATCAAGGCGATTCGCTTGCCCCGATCTAATCGTAACACCTGTTATTCGCTGAGGAGAATATCCAATATAAGATACCTCAACATCATAGGTTCCCGGATCCACATTAATAGAATAGTTACCAGTAAAGTCGGTTGCAGCCCCTGTAGCAAGCACCCCATTCAAGTACAAGGTGACATTGCCGCCAATGAGCTCTTCACCTGTTTCTCTATCTGTTATTTTTCCAGCTAAAGATGTCGATTGTGCCGATAGAGCGCCTGATATACAGACCGCGAGTAAAATTAATATTTGTCTCATATAAAAGATTTTAAAAGCAGGAGGCAAAAATAGCTCTGCCTCCTGATATGGCTTTATATTTCGTTTGTTTCCGTTTTCTCAAATTTAAGAGGGATTCATCCGATTTAAGAACCGCTTTTCCTGCTTAAGTCAGGTTTCTGTTTTTGAATTTGTTTAAGCACTTACTTGGTCAGGAAATTTAACAACTTCCTTATTAATCCTTACCTTTGCGCATCTTTTCAGCTTGAACAAACAACTATGTCTTCAAAAAAAATTAAGTCCGCACTAATTTCTGTTTTCTCAAAAGAAGGTTTAGAACCAATTATTGATGAATTAAGCCGTCTAGGTGTCACCATTTATTCAACTGGTGGAACTCAGAAATTCATTGAAAATCAACTAAATGCCCCTATTGAAGCGGTTGAAACCCTGACTTCATACCCATCAATATTGGACGGAAGGGTCAAAACGTTACATCCCAAAGTCTTCGGTGGCCTACTAGCCCGCCGTGAAGAAGGACATTTGGCACAACTAGCCGAATACGATATTCCTGAAATAGACCTGGCGATTGTTGATCTATATCCTTTCGAAAAGACAGTAGCTGAGACCAATGATGAGAACACGATTATCGAAAAAATAGATATCGGAGGTATCGCTTTGATTAGAGCTGCCGCTAAAAACTATAAAGATGTTGCCTGTGTAGCATCAAAAGATTCTTACGAATTCATCCTAGATCTTTTAAAATCTAAGGACGGAAACACGGACATCGCTGACCGTAAGGAGTTAGCTAGAAGAGCATTCAAAACTTCTTCGAATTACGATACAGCGATTTATAATTATTTTAATCGTGGTTCAGAAGATCTAGCCTTTAAACACAGTATCCACAAAGCAGAGGTATTACGCTATGGCGAAAACCCACATCAACAAGGTGTTTTTTATGGTGACTTTGGAGCAATGTTCGAAAAGATTAGTGGAAAATCAATTTCATACAACAATCTAGTGGATATCGACGCAGCGGTTAATTTAATGGCTGAGTTCAAAAACGATGACCCAACTTTTGCCGTATTAAAACACACCAATGCCTGTGGTATTGCCACTCGACCAACTTTGTTGGAAGCTTGGAAAGATGCGCTCGCGGGTGATAATGTTTCTGCTTTTGGAGGCATCCTAATTTGTAACACTGAACTAGATTTGGCTACAGCCGAAGAAATTAATAAACTCTTTTATGAAGTTGTTATCGCTCCTGGATTTACACAAGAGGCGATCGACCTATTGACTAAAAAACCAAAACGTGTATTGCTGCGCATCAAAGATTTTCATGTGAATAAGCGTAGCTTCAAGAGTTTGTTAAATGGAGTAGTAGAGCAAGATACAGATTTGAAAATGGAAGGGGCAGATGATTTTAAGGTCGTAACACGCACCGCACCAACAAAAGAACAGATATCAGATCTTTTGTTTGCGAACAAATGTGTGAAGCACCTAAAGTCAAATACAATTGTACTAATTAAAAATAACCAATTGATTGGAATGGGCTGCGGACAAACGTCAAGGGTTGACGCACTCAAGCAAGCGATTCATAAAGCAAAAAGCTTCAACTTTGATGTGAAAGGGGCAGTGATGGCTTCGGATGCTTTCTTCCCGTTCCCAGATTGTGTACAAATTGCAGATGAGGCAGGAATAAAGGCGGTTGTTCAACCTGGTGGTTCTATTAAGGATCAATTGAGTATTGACTATTGTGACAACAATGATTTGCCAATGGTGATGACAGGGGCAAGACATTTTAAGCACTAAAATTGAAATGCATAGACGCCATAGTGCGTTCAAAATGCATCTAAGTTATAATAAGGTAATGGTGAATCTGATCATTGATATTGGCAACACCCGTGTAAAAATGGGCGTTTTTGAAAAATTCCAAATACAGAAAAAGCTGATTTGGAAAGAATTAGATCTTAAACGTTTAAAAGCATTGTTAGTCAAATACAAAGTCAATCAGGTAGCAGTTTCCTCAACAGCCGGTCTTTCACCAGTGATCGAACGGTTTTTGAAAAAAGACTACCAGTTACTTTATCTGAATGCCAAGACCCCATTGCCCATAAAAAATTGTTATAAGACGCCTAAAACACTCGGTAAAGACCGCTTGGCAGGCGCAGTAGGGGCGCATCATCTGTACCCCCGAAAGAATTGTCTAGTAATTGATGCAGGTACTTGCATAACCTATGACATCATTACTAAAGAAGGAGATTACCTTGGTGGTAATATAGCCCCTGGAGTAAGAATGCGATTTAAAGCAATGCATCACTTTACAGCGAAATTGCCTGAGGTGAAGCAGATGAATTATAAATCTTTGATAGGAAATACCACCACCTCTGCCCTTCAAACGGGAGGAGCACTTGGTACCGTCCTCGAAATGGAAGGTTTTATCAAAGCTTATCGAAAAGAATTTAGTCCTTTGAAAGTAATAATAACAGGAGGAGATGCTAATTTTTTTGAGAATAGACTGAAAACTAAGATATTTGTAAATCAAAACTTAGTCCTTATTGGACTAAACAAAATACTGAGCCATAATGCCGTATAAAAATACAGTTGTTTTATTTATTTGTTTGATGATGGGAGCTACTTGGAGTTTTGCTCAACCAAAAATCAATTCACCTTACTCCAGAATTGGAATCGGAGATTTGACAAATAAAAACTTTGGATCAATCAACGGAATGGCTGATATTTCTTCCGCATTTCACGATCCTTTTCACCTTAACTTTCGCAACCCTGCTTCCCTTAGCTTCTTACAAGTAACTTCTTTTGAAGTAGGACTGAATGCTCGTTATGGAAGATTAGAATCAGGTGATGACGTTCAAAAAGGATGGAGTGGTAATCTTGCCTACCTAAGTTTGGGTTTCCCAATGAAAAATACAGAAAGCAGAATTTTAGATCGAGACAAATCACCAATCTTTTGGGGAATGGGCTTTGACCTGAGACCATACAGCTTGGTAGGTTATGATGTTGATGCCATAGACGTGCATCCCCAAATTGATACCATCAACTATAATTATCGTGGTACTGGTGGAACCTACCAAATCCTTTGGGGGAATGGTGTCCGTTACAAAAACTTCGCTTTAGGTGCTAACCTTGGGTTTATTTTTGGAACCTTTAATAATGATAGAAGCGTAGGATTTACAAATCTAGAAGAACCTTATATTGATGTTTTTACAGAATCTTCTAACGTTAGTGGTTTTATTTGGAACTTTGGAGCACAATACCACCACATTTTCCGCAAAAAAGGAGAAGAGGAGGAAAGAGTACGAAACCTGCCCCAATTGACATTAGGTGCTTATGGGCATTCGAACCACAATATTGATATCAAAACTGATCGTCTGACTCAACGTCTGAGTCCTTCCTACAATACTAGTGATACTATCTTTGGAGGGACTTTTACAGATTCAACCTTTAGCGCTAAGCTTCCAGCTGAATTTGGAATAGGTGTTATGTATCAATTCGTAAACCGTACTGCTGATGGTAGAAACACCCAGTGGCGATTTGGATTGGACTACTCTACAGCTGCTTGGAGCAACTTTGAAAACGGTGCTAGACCTGAAGAAAGATTCCAAAACTCTTACCGAATTGCTGTGGGAGCAGAGCTTCTTCCAGATAACTCTCCATCGTACGTAAAGAACTATCTCAACAAAATTCGCTACCGAATCGGAGGTTTTTACTCCAAAGATCCCCGTCTTACCCTAGGAGATAACAAATCTTTAACTAACTATGGTATAACAGTTGGACTAGGTTTACCCGTTATTAGGAAGGGAGGAGATAACTCTTTTCTAAACTTTGCCCTAGAATTAGGAACTTTGGATGGAGGAGAAGGCAACCTCAAAGATACCTACGGAAAACTCACTTTAGGAATTACTTTTAATGATAAAAATTGGTTTAAAAAACGAAAATTTAATTAATACCATGAAGAACAAGATGCAATTAATCAAATCGACATTAATCTTATTTGCGGTAGTAGCGATGAGCTATACCATGAATGCCCAGTGCGGTACTTTCGCTGATTCTCCAAAAGGAGATGACGGTAAGGTAGCCCACAATATTTATCGTGATGCAGTTAAAGCAAACGATTTTGCTGGCGCTTTAGAAAACTGGAAAATAGCTTTCGAAATCGCTCCTGCTGCAAACGGAAAGAATCACCTTCAATTTTCGGATGGAAGAAAAATCTACAAAGATCTTTTCAAAAACGAAACAGATGAGGCTAAGAAAAAAGAATACGTAGAGAAGATTATGTCTCTTTACGATGGTCAAGCAAACTGCTACGGTCAAAAAGGGCAGGATGTATTCTTGGCTGGTCGTAAAGCATATGACATGTATTACTACTACTCTCAATACTTAGGTGATGCTCCTTATGAGCAAACACTTGCTGTTTTGAAATCTGCTTTTGAAAAAGGTGGAAATAATGTAGAAGATATTTTACTAGATCCTTACGCAGGTGTGGTTGTTAACTTGTTTACAAATCAAAAAGTAACAAAGGAAGAAGCTCGTGCAGCTTACGAACAACTTAATGCCGTTGCAGATCACAACATCGCTAACAATGCGCCGGTAGCTGAACGTTTTACTGCAGCAAAGAAAGCAATGAATCAAACGTTCTCAAAAATTGAAAACAACATTTTTGATTGTGAATACTTCAAGGCTAAGCTACGTCCTGAATATGATGCAGCTCCTAACGATCCTGCAGTTTTGGAAAGTCTGATCCGTACCTTAAAGCGTCAAGGTTGTCAAGAGTCTGATAGCTTTATGCAAGAACTAGAAGGTAAGTGGTCACAATATGCTGCTGCTGAAAACGCAAAGAGAAAGAGTGAATTCGAAGCAAATAACCCAAATATCTTAGCTAAGAAAATGTACGATGCAGGCGACTACAATGGAGCTATTGCAAAATACAACGAGGCATTGAGCCAAGAAACAGATCCTTCAAAGAAGGCAGGATACAAATTCTCAATCGCTTCTATCCAAGGTCGTAAATTGAAGCAATACAGCAAAGCAAGAAGCAATGCACTAGAAGCTGCGAAAATGCGTCCAGGATGGGGTAACCCTTATATGTTGATCGCTGATTTATACGCAACTTCTGCTAGTCGTTGTGGTGATGATTGGAATAATCGTATGGCTGTACTAGCTGCAATCGAAATGTACCAAAAAGCAAAATCAGTTGATTCATCAGTAGCTGGTGATGCGAATAAGAAGATTGGCCGTTACCTTGATGCACGTCCTGCAAAGCAGGAAGGTTTCATGAGAAAGGTAAAAGAAGGTGATCGTCAGAGTGTAGGCTGCTGGATCGGTGGTTCGGTTACCGTGAAGTTTAAGTAAAAGCTGGAAGTAGGAAGATGGAGGTGGGAAGTGTCATCTTACGCGGAGCTCCGTGTTAGGTTTACGTTAGAAGGAAACTTCCAACTCCCACTTATTTAACATTATATTATAACTTTTTAATAGAAGAGCTTCGTCTTAAGAAAAAGACGAAGCTCTTTTGTATTTTTGGAGCATTAATAAATTTCTTAGTATCAAACTCACAAATATGAAGACGAATTATTTTTTAAGTATTCTAGTGATCGCCTTGTTTGTTATTGGCTGTACGCCAAAAACAGGGGAAAAGACTACCGTTGAAACTCCTAAAGTAGAGGGTACGATAGAGCTTGTTGATGAAGGTAACTGCAAAACTTGGAGTGGCAAACCATTTCAATCAGAAGCAATGGAAAACCACGTATTGTATCGCCAAGAACTAGAACAAAAAAATTACGCAAGTGCGTACACTTACTGGAGAAAGGTTTTTGATAAGGCACCTGCAGCAGATGGAAAGCGGGACTATCAATATACGGATGGTGTGAAAATCTACAAAGGTTTGCTCGAAACAGAAAAAGACGAGGCAAAGAAAGAAACTTATATCAAAGAAATTATTTCCTTGTATGACCAAGGTTTGGAGTGTTTTCCTGCCAAAGCATCTATGTATAAAAGTTTGAAAGCTTACGACCTGTTTTATACTTATCCAGGTACAGGAGATGAAGAGGAAGTTTTCCAGTTATTTAAAGATGTAGTTGATTTGAAAGGAAAAGATTCACCAGCTTATGTAATCAATCCTTTTACTTCTCTATTGGTAAATAGATTGTTGGAAGAGAAAATCCAAATGGCAGAAGCACAGCGCTATACTGGAAAAATAATTGAAGCAATCGGAGAAGCTACCAAGAAGTACAAAACAACGAATGATCCTAAATGGAAGTCCGCTGGTTGGGATGTGGTAGAAGGTTATGCACCCGCTCGTTTAGAACAATTGGAAGGTATGGAAGGGTTTTATGATTGTGAATACTTCAAAAACAAATACTTCTCAGAATACGAAGGGAATAAAAGCGATTGCGATGTTGTGCGTTCTATCAGAGGTAAATTGAATTGGGCAAAATGTTCTCCTTCTGATCCGCAATTGGTTGAAGTGAATAATACTTATAA
>CALGLS010000112.1 GCA_937959375.1 uncultured Saprospiraceae bacterium | reverse complement strand
AATGTCATTGGCAACAATCATAGCTCTTGCGAAAGCATCCATTCCACCAATGTGCGCGTAAAATAAGTCTTCTAAGTCGGTTGAATTACGACGTGTTTTTGCATCAAAATTGACACCACCTCCTTGTAAGCCATCCGATTCTAGGATAACCAAAAGTGCTTCAACTAGTTCGTAAACATTGTTTGGAAATTGATCGGTGTCCCAACCGTTTTGGTAATCACCTCGATTGGCATCTATCGAACCCAAGAGTCCAGCATCAGCTGCCACTTGCAATTCGTGTTGAAAAGAATGTGAAGCTAGTGTGGCGTGATTTACTTCAATGTTGAGTTTAAAATCATCCATCAATCCATAGTTTTGTAAAAACGCATGAACCGTTGCAGCATCAAAATCGTATTGGTGTTTTGATGGTTCCATTGGTTTGGGCTCAATGAAGAATGTTCCTTTAAAACCATTTTTGCGACCATAATCTTTTGCCATGTGCAAGAAAGTCGCTAGGTGATCCAATTCTTTTTTCATGTTGGTATTGAGCAATGACATATAGCCTTCACGGCCACCCCAGAATACATAGTTTTCGCCTTTCAATTTGATGGTGGCATCTATTGCATTTTTCACCTGCGCACCAGCGTAAGCGACCACATTAAAATCGGGATTAGTTGCCGCGCCATTCATGTAGCGTGGGTGCGAAAAAAGGTTGGCTGTTCCCCAAAGTAATTTTACACCGGAAGCTTCTTGCTTTTGCTTTGCATAGTCGGTAATATAATTGACTCGGCTAATTAGATCTTTAAGACCATTCCCTTCTTCAATCAAATCCACATCGTGAAAGCAGTAAAAAGGTGCTCCAATTTTTGTAATAAACTCAAATGCAGCATCCATCTTATCTTTTGCTTGTTGGATTGGATCACTAGATTCTAACCAAGGGTATATTTTGGTTGGGGCACCAAATGGGTCACCTCCTGTACCGCAGAAGCTATGCCAGTAGGCGATAGCAAATCGGAAGTGTTCTTTTAGTGTTTTTCCGGCAACTACTTTTTCTTCATCGTACCATTTGAAGGCTAGTGGATTATCTGATTCTCGACCTTCAAATTGTATTTTTCCTATTCCTTTGAAATATTCTTTTTCTCCTGTAACTACTGACATGATATTAGTTTTTAAATTTTTAGCATATAGGCATATAAGATCATGTTTAAATTTCCATTTAATTGCAAATCAATATTTTATGAACCTCGCGTCCAATTTTAGAATTCAGTTAGCTAGCTAAACTCATTAAAAAATTGTTAGCGAGAACCATAAACTCTTGATTTTCATAGGAAACTAAATTTAAACATGCTCTAAGAACACATAGACTCAACGTAAGCATTTCTTTTAAGAATTTTACGTCAAAATTATATGTCCCATCAATCTATGTGGTAAAACCTATTCCTCAAAATGCTTACACTTCTTTTAATAATATTTTTAAATCTGATTCCCATTTGGCGTAAGCCAGCTCATACGGTTTTAAGTCGGCTAAAGGTAAGTAAGTTTTAATCACTTCATTGCTCCCCATAGCAGTTTTCAAATCAGGATAAACCTCTGTTGCCACACCTGCACCTTTTGCGGCACCAACTGCTCCAGTCGTTGCTTGCACTTCAATTTTAGCATCCATCAAAGTTGCAATGGTTTCTGAAAATATTTTGGATTGAAAAAGGTTGTCATTCCCAACTCGGATGACAGAAAGATTGAGTCCCATTTCTTGCATCAATCGCATACCATAGACAAAAGAAAAAGCAATCCCTTCTAAACCTGCTCGAAACAAATGCGCTTGACTATGCACATTGAAATTTAAGTTTTTAATCTGCGCACCTACTTCTTTATTTGCGAGTACACGCTCCGCTCCATTTCCAAAAGTAATCACCGTAAGTCCTGCTGCACCTACTGGAATCTCTGCTGCCAATCCTTCAATTTCATCGTAAGTCATTTCATTTGCAGCCACCTGATGTTTCAACCAACTGTATTGAATACCAGCTCCATTGATACAAAGTAGAATTCCAATTCGTTGTTGCGATGAGGTATAATTAACATGTGCAAATCCGTTTACTCGAGATTGTAAGTCATAGACAGCTTGATCAACTACTCCATATACAACACCGGAAGTTCCGCAAGTCGCAGCGACTTCTCCTGGGTTGAGCACATTTAAAGCTAGTGCATTATTAGGTTGGTCGCCTGCTCGATAGGCAACTGGAATGCCAGCTATCAGTCCTAACGCTTTTGCAGCAGATTCCGTCACCTCACCTTGAAGTGAAAAAGTGTCCTGAAATTTAGGAATTAACTGTTCATCAATTCCATAATACGTTAGCAAATCTTTGGAGAGTATTTCATTTTTGAAATCCCAAAACATACCTTCTGACAGTCCCGAAATGGTCGTCATAACTTTGCCAGTCAACTTCATGGCAATGTAATCACCCGGCAGCATTATTTTGTGGATCCGTTTATAGATTTCGGGCTCGTTGTCTTTCACCCATTTTAGTTTGGATGCGGTGAAGTTTCCTGGCGAGTTGAGTAAGTGTTTCAAACAATGCTCCTCTCCTATTTCTTGAAAAGCTTTGTTTCCAATTTCAACAGCGCGACTGTCGCACCAGATTATGGAAGGTCGCAAAACATTTTGGTCTGCATCAACTAAAACCAATCCATGCATTTGGTAAGCAATGCCAATCCCTTTGATCTGTTTTGCTGCATCTGGATATTTGGTTAATAAGTCTTTAGTGGCTAATTGCACATGCTCCCACCAAGTAGAAGGTTCTTGCTCGGCCCAACCAGATTGAAGCGCCTGCATTTTCATTTCAGTAGCAGGAGATTGGACAATGGCAATGTCCTTTCCAGTTTCTACATCTACCAAAGCTGCTTTGATAGATGAACTTCCAATATCGTATCCTAAGAGGTACATTAACTTATTGTTGATTAGAAATCAATTATACGGTATTTTTCTCAAAGAATGGTTAAAAAAACTGGATTCTTCGATTCCGATCAGATTGACAACACTTCGTTCTTTATGGTTAGAAAGAACATCTAATATGTTCAACAAAATAAGTTTAGAATGCTGAAATACAATTATATACTTTTTCGAATTAGTTATCACCCCGAGCGAAGTCAAAGGAGCGCAATAAAAATTGGGGAATTTCGATCGCTATTGAGTTGGATAAGCAATTGTCATAAATCGAGAAAGCTGTCTCTTCTCAGGGTTATAAACGTTGACTTTTGTCAGAAGAAGACTTCCCTTTTCGACTTCGAACTTTTCTAATAAAAAAGATTTGGGTTCAAGCCTAAGTCAAAGAAAAACTTAGTCGGTTTCAAAACCTGATCCTCTTCAAAAAGATACGGAGCACCATTCTCATCCAGCATCGGATAATGTGGGTTGTGTACATTTTTCCAAGCCGCTGGAAATAAGAGTAAATCGTGGATGAGTTTATTTTGCCAAAAGTGACGAACCTTCTCAGAGTCTAATCCA
>CALGLS010000111.1 GCA_937959375.1 uncultured Saprospiraceae bacterium | reverse complement strand
CACTTGACCAGCAAACCGAACCTTTGTTCCCTTCTCGATTGAAAAACTATTGTTTAGTGGTTCCTGAACTGTAATTTCAGGAGCTATATCGTCTAATGGATTTTTGATTTTTAAAGCAAAGATATTAGCGGAAGGATTGTCATTGCCTGATTCATCAATTACTTGTATTTGGAAATGATAATTTCCGTTTGTAACGTTTGCTGGTACCTTGAGTGTACGCTCTACGGATGACGAATTCCCAGTGAGGTCTTGAATGTCGAGTACGGTCCAATCTTCTGTTTGGTTTGCTACATTCGGTATTACAACGCTTGGTGCGCCACCACCTCCGTGGCCATGACAATCAAAGTTATTATGGATATCTACCTTGTACTGCGATAAAGCGTTGTCATCATTAAAAATAACATCGAAGCTGAGTTCGTCGCCTCCCTGTAGTTGGAATACTACGGGTTCTTGTGTACCGCAAATGTCGTCTTCAACCGACGCAGGGTCAAAAGATACAACCTCCATACTTGGAGGGCTCAAGTCTACGTTCTCACTTCCACAGGCAGTGACTATAAGTAAACTTGTTAATACAATAAAACGAAATATATGCTGATTCATAATTTTTTAATTTAAAATTTATTTAGCTAATTCTCATCGCTATTTTAATTTAGCGAAGCGCTTATAAAATATTACATTTGTAAAATGAATAAGAGATCCTTTCTGTATTTAATTTTTCTGTTAGCAAGTTGTCAAACTTGGGGGCAAATTAATGGATTTGTCTTTGATGAAAACAATACTACTTTGCCTAGCGCAAAAGTTTTATTGCTTCCTGATAGTCTATATAGCATAGCAGGAAGAGACGGTCGTTTTACCTTCTCCGATTTAAGCGATGGAATCTATGAGTTGCAAATTTCATATATCAGTTATAGCACTGATACCGTTTCAGTGAAAATTGAAAACGGATATTCCAAAAGACAAGATATCTATTTAGAGACATCTTCTAATTTGCTCTTAACGGTTGAAGTTACAGATGAACATGCCAAGCAGGAGGAAACCCTTCATACGGAACATATTCATGAGGACTTTTTTCAAAAAAATCTGGAAGGCTCTTTTGCCACATCCATTGAAAAATTACCTGGTATCAGTGCCATCAATGTTGGTGTAGGTATTGCTAAACCAGTCATCAGAGGCTTATCTGCTAATCGAATTATTGTTAACCATCAAGGTATAAAACAAGAAAGTCAACAATGGGGTAGTGATCATGGACTTGAAATCGATCAGTTCGATGTAGAACGTGTCGAAATTATCAAAGGTCCCGGTTCATTACAGTACGGTTCAGATGGTCTTGGTGGTGTCATTAATATTCTTCCAGGTAAAATTTTACCTAAAAATACTTTACAAGGTAGCGTACTTGGCGTTCACAAAACAAACAACGATCACTGGGGCGGTTCTGCAAAATTAGCTGCTAACATTCAGAACTGGTTTGTCACTGCCCGTTATAGTCGACAAGATTTTGCGGACTATAGAGTGCCAGGTGATTTGTTTATCTACAATGGCTTTGAACTACCTATTGTCAACGAACGTCTGAAAAACACAGCAGGTGATGAAACCAATTTCAGTGTTTCTGCAGGACTGAGTCGAGCTTGGGGAATTACCCGAGTTCTTTTTAGTCACTACTCACTTGATGCTGGCTTATTCAGCGGAGCCGTTGGTGTACCTCGTTCCTATGCACTTACCGATGATGGCAACAACCGTGATCTTGACGTTCCAAGACAAGCCGTTGATCATTATCGAGTTTCACTGAATCAGACACTTTTCTTTGGAGAGGACCACCTCACCTTAGATGTAGGATTACAGCAAAACTTACGTCGTGAATTTTCAGAACCTGAATTTCACAGTATACCCTTGTCGCAATTAGCTGATCCGAATGACAAACTAGCGATCGAACTTGAACTACAAACCTTTAGTATTGCTACTCACTATGAACATCGCTTCCGATCAGATTGGAAAAACATTTACGGAACTAATGTTCAATGGCAGCATAACCAACGTGGCGGATTCGAATATCTATTACCCGAATTTCGTACTTTCCGAGGAGGCTTATTTACCATTTCAGAACGAGAACTTCGAAAGAACTGGCTTGTTAATGGTGGCCTCCGTTTTGATGTTGGACAGAATAATACTTCATTCTTCCGACAGTTTGTTTGGAACAGTAACGAAATCATTACGGATTCACTGATATCTCCCAACACTGATGATTTGTTCTTTAATTGGTCCGCTTCAATTGGCAGTAACCTTTCATTAGTTGACGACAAATGGATACTTAAAGCCAATCTAGGCAAAAGTTTCAGAGTGCCTTATCCTGCTGAAACAGTCTCTAATGGTATTCACCACGGTACTTTTCGACATGAGGTTGGTACGCCTGATTTGAAGTCAGAACATGGTTATCAGCTTGACTTAAGTGCCAGTTGGAACTACAAAAAATTCAAAGGTAGTCTAGCTTCTTATTTCAATTATTTTGACAACTATATTTATCTAGGTCCTACTTTTCCTGCCCAATTTTCACCATTGCCAGAAGCCGGACAAATATTCCGATATCGGCAAGATGATGCTATTTACACTGGGCTTGAGTTACAGTGGACTTGGGAAGATTTCATACCTCATCTTAGTCTGGAACAGGCCTTTGATTTTGTACAATCTTACAACCCAAAAACGAAGTTAGCCCTACCGTTTACACCTCAACCTGCTATTCGTACCGATCTTCGATTTTCGTTACCTGAGCAAAAATGGTTAGAAGATTTTTACATGGAGATTAATCACCAGTATCACTTCGCCGCTCAAGGGCAATTTCGAATTGATCGTTCTGAACGCAGCACTCCGGCTTATCAACTCTGGGATTTCAAAATCGGATCTGAACTCATTTTAGGAAAACAGAAATTTCAAATTAGTTGTCAGGTGCAAAACATTTTCAACACCACTTATTTTGCACACCTCAGTCGATATCGCCTTATAAATGTTCCCGAACAGGGGAGAAATATAGTGCTTACACTCAAGGTGCCTTTTAAAACCAATTTACAAAGAAGAGCTCACTAAGTTTACAAACTGTAAACTTAGTGAGCATCTGTTCGTTTACTGTATGCAAAACTCAACCTCAGCGGTTGCCTTCTCTTCGCAATCGTGATCAACGCAAGCTTCTACTTCTAAGTGAAAGCAGGCTCCCGCTCCATAGCTACACAAATCAACTTCTTGATCGAATTTGATTTCTTTATCGTGATCATGTAGATCGAAATCAATGATTTTGTCACTGGTATCTCCCTCAGGATGTAATACGACTTCCACTGAATGATTTTCTATGGTTGCATCAAAGTCAATGTGTATATGAACATCGGCGCAGTCGCTTATGGTTTCACCGTCGATGGGTTCATCGATAGTAATGGTAATTTTATTTTCTGTGCCACTGCTGTCATCGTCATCTTTGTCACAACTAACAATAAATAAACTAAGAGCAGCAAACACGAGGATATAATGGAATTTGAGATTTTTCATAATTGAAACATTATTTTATAAGAGCTGTCTTAAGACAACTTCATGATACACCGATATACAATGACCAATCAGGCACACTGTTTACGGTGGCGTAATGAATAAAAGTTTATTGATCTATTTTTAATCAGATAGCTAGGTTAGCCTACACCATCTCATTGTAACACGAACGGTGTTGTTACCTTGAAAATGATTTGTCTAAATTCATTTCAAACGAATGTACCCCATTACTATGTGTTACTTACATGAAGACACAGGTGGACATTCTGTCAAGAGTCCCAGCTAAAAAATAATTAAAGTATTTTAGGAAAAGATGGTAGGTGGTCCGCGTGGAAAGGTTTGTAGTAAGCTTTTGCTATAGAAGTATTCAGTATAGCTGAGAACAAGCTTGACATTAAGGACCTTAGGCGTTTTAATTGTTAGATCATGGAATGATAAATCTGAAGAATCAAAGTTAAAGAAGCAGATGTTACATGAAAAATGCTCGTGGCCTTCTGCATGGAAATGCGGAGTTTTTAATGAACATACTTCAACGTGATCATGCCCGAAAGTATGGTGTACCGTTTGTAAAACAAAAACCAAACAGATTAAGCCTGCTAAGAAGCAAGCGATTATCTGTCGATATGTTTGATTGTTTTTCAAAATGATAAATAGCTAACGTTGAGTTTTTAAGGCTTATTTTCTAAATACTAACAATTTATAGTTTAGCAAAGTTAATAAAAACGCTATATAAATTGCTACATAAGAAGGGATAACGAGTTAAAAGATTGATAAATGTAAGGTAAAGTATAAATTAGGACAGGAGGTTTTACCTTATTCGTCGAATGTTCTTTTCTTTATGGGGGAAGTTGTTTAAAATGATATTAAGAAGTTATTTTAAACACGACTATAAAGAAAAAGATGAGTCAACTACTTTTTGAAAGTAAGGCATCGACATTAGATGATATAGATAGCGCTTTTGTTAAAACGGCATTGGCGGCTACATTGGGCGTCATCGTGATTTATCAACTGATCCAATCGAGTGGGATTGAGTTGGTTAGTTGGAACATGGTGTTTTTTCTATTTTCTATCCCCGCGACTTATATTTTTATTTTCTTAATTGCGGAATCACAAAAACATACTTTGCGGTTTTTCCTTGATGGAAAGGAACTTATAATGGAATACGAAAAAGCTGATGGCGAATTGATCTATCTGACAGATGTGAAGCTTGAATATTGGTGGACATATAGAGTGGTGAAAAATCCCGGAAGTGTAGATTTATATATGTTGGTAGAAGGAGCAACAGGCGAACAGGTTTTGCTTAGAGATGCCCTAATGTTGCCTTGGGAAACTAGCCCTAAAAATTGGACCTATTCTCATTCAGCAGTTGACAGTGAATTGTACCAGTTAGAAACTTCAAACTTGACAAGCTTAGTCGATGTTTTGAACAACAGGTAGCGATTAGTTTGACAATAAGATCGCTACTAAAAAAGCGACATGGCCGCTCAAGAGCAGCCATGTCGCAATGTATTAAAAGTAGTTTATTACTTACCGAAGTAAGCGCAACAAAAGTAATCTTTTTTTGAAAAAGAAACCTGACTCATGTGAAAAAAATTAAAGTATTTTAATCGCTGAGCTCTAATCAAAGGTATTTTTGTCTCTAATTTGGTTATTTCTTTGCCATTCGTCTGGCTTCCCGAAAGTATTTCATAGGAACCCAAAGCATCCCAAAGCATTCACCATCTTCTTTACCTAGGTGTTTGTGGTGTACTTTATGCGCCTTTCTGATGGCTCTGAAGTACATTTTATCTGTTTTTCTCATCCACTTGAAGCGCTGATGAATAAAGATATCATGTACAAAAAAATAGGCGAATCCATAAAGTGTGACTCCGAGTCCAATCCAGAAGAGATAGTTGAAATCTGCACTTGACCCAAAATATAAGCCTAAAATACCTGGTGTTGCAAAGATCAGGAAGAAGGCATCGTTGCGCTCTAGAAAGTGATCGTGATTGGGTTGGTGATGATCTCGATGCAAGGTCCAAAGCAAGCCATGCATAAGATACTTATGTGTCCCCCAAGCTACTGCCTCCATGATAAAGAAGGTGGCAAGGGTTATCGCAATGTTTGTGATATAAATGCTCATATAACTTTATTTATTCATCAGTTGATTAAACAACTTTATTATTCTAGTTTAGAAAGTTTCTTCCAAAATTTTCTTCCTGTAATCAAATATATGGTTTAGTTTCTTCTTTACGAAAAGTGCGTGGGCAATGTCTCCCAAAAAACCGAGGGGTAGTTGATATTTGACTAAATCAGTCATAAAAACTCCTTCGTCTATTTCTTCGAATGTATGAGTGTGTTCCCACAATTTATAAGGACCACTTAGTTGTGTATCTGCAAAACGATTTGGCCCATCAACAGCTACAATTTTTGTTACCCATTTTAGAGGGATACCCAACATAGGGCGTACTCGATATTCAATCAACATGCCGTTGTAAATAGGGGAGTCATCCAATTCTGTAACAATGTGAAACCCTAATTCGCTCGGTGTGATTTTAGCAAGGTTTTTTGGTGTAGAGAAAAAATCCCAAGCTTCTTGTAAGGTAATTGGAAGGGTTTGTTCTCTATAGAGTTGGTATGTCGACATG
>CALGLS010000110.1 GCA_937959375.1 uncultured Saprospiraceae bacterium | reverse complement strand
ATTAACTGAACAAAATATAGAATATCATTCCCTTCTAACCATGCCTGTAGGTATGGCAAGTATCGATTGGTATGGCGTAGCTAAAACCAACGAAGGCTTGTATATGCATAAATATTCCTTGTGGAATGACACCAACTTACCTTTTGAATATTTCTCTTCCAATGACGAACTATTAGAAGGAGTAAGCTCCGAAGCTGTTGCTTGCATGAAATGGTTTGCTAAAGGTTTTTATACTGTAGAAAAGCACGGCGAAGATTTGTATTTCTATAATCTTCAAGTCGATATGAGAGGTACGATTGATACTGAAAACGGAAGAGCGCCGACTGCGGGGTATTTTATTATTAGTCCGCAAGAGGGTAACAGATTTGAATTTTCGTCGGGTTCGCATGATTAAAACAAAATAGGTTATTTTATTGCTTTCAAGGCTTAACTTGCAGAAAAATAGAATCCACGCAACCATTTGAACCACGCAGCGCGTATTGACTAAGAAGAACTATGTCAAAAGAACAAGGAGACATAAAAAAGTGGTTGAGAGGTTGTCGAAAAGGCGATTTAGAAAGTCAACGATTGTTATACCGACATTTTTACGGTTATAGCATGAACATCTGTTTGCGTTACTCAAAAAATCGAGAAGACGCGCTGGAAGTTATGAATAACGGTTGGTTGAAAATATTCAACAAAATTGACCGCTTTGACATGGATTTACCCTTCAGACCGTGGTGTCGGCGCATTTTGATAAACAGCGCATTAGATTACTACCGAAAAATCAGAACACTCCCCTCTTTTATCAATATCGACGATGTAGAAGAAGAACATTTCTATGAGATGCCGATGCCTGTTTTGTTACCGGGTGAAAAGATTTTACCTATAATTCAAAAATTACCTCCGGCATACCGATTGGTTTTTAATTTGTATGTAATGGAAGAGTATAAACACCACGAAATTGCGGATTTATTAGGAATCAGCATTGGTACTTCTAAGTCTAATTTGGCGCGGGCAAAAGATAAATTGCGGGCTTTGTTAAGTGAAGAAAGAAAAAAAACTAAAGCTAATTGATATGGCAGACTTTTACGATAGCATTAGAAATAATCTTGAAAATGAACCTGAGCCGGAGTTTAATCCTGCGGACTGGGAAGATATGAAAGAAAGAATACAGAGGCAACCACGTCGCCCCCTGCCGATTTTTTGGTGGAGTACGGCAGCACTTTTACTCTTACTTTTGGGGTCAAATATTTGGTGGTACGCCAATAGTTCTCCAGATGTAGAACTTGTAAAAGTGGAAGAAAAAGCAGTTTACATATATGATACCATAGTTAGAAAAGAGATTGTTTATCAGACGGATACCCTGATACAGTACCGTGACCGTCCGTCAGTTGCTCTTGCAACTCCGAGTTTTGCCGCGACTCAAAAAGCGCTTGCTTTTCAGCAACAGATTATTGCGGGTGAATTAAGGATGAAAGCACAAACCAATTCCTTTAACCAAAATTATGCTGCTGATAAATTACTTGCCCGAGCAGCAAATGCTTTGAAAAAGGAGCAATTTGGTTCTGCTTTAGTTCCTGAAAATCTTTTAGCCGTTTTGAAAGAAGGTAACTTTGAAGAAAAAGAAACTTTGGACTTCTTACCTACTGATTTCAAACTGATAGATAATAAAAGCATTGTTTCAAATGAAAACCTCAATCCGTCACCAAGTGTCGAAAAAGAACGTTATCGAAGACGATTGTTGTTAGAAACCTGGCGTAATGTGCAACCAACAGGTGTGTTTATTGCTGCGGAAGGCGGCTATGTCTTTCCAATCGAAGTAGGTTCGGAAGACAGGAATGGTTATACAGGAGGTTTAAAAGCAGGTCTTACTTTCTCTCCCGCATTGCGAATGATGCTTTCCGGGAATTTTCAACATATTAAGTATCAAACCGATGATATGGGGGAAGAATTTGGTGTCCCTGTCATTTCTCCACCTACAGATGACTTGACTTTTCAGCAAGCTGACGTTGTCCAATCTTCACTTCAATTTGCGGTCAGTTTACAATATTTATTTCGAGTACAAAAAGACTTTAGACCTTACCTCGGAGTCGGATTTGGTTCACATTCTCTTTTACCTGCGGAGATTAAATATACTTTTACAAACCCTGATGACTTAGAATTGATTGCGGAATATGACGTAGAACGTCAAGGCTGGCAAGGTGGAGATATTCATTTACAAGCAGGTTTTGAATTCCGCTTGTCCGAACGTTGGAACCTTCCCTTAGGTGTTAACTACATTTTTAATCCTGAATCGAATACTCCGCGAGTGCTTCAGCTAAAAACAGGAATAAATTATAATTTTTAAACCCCACGCAACTATTTGAATTTGTTTTGGCGTATTGACAACGAACACGAAGTTATAAATAGTCGGTTTAGAAGACCGACAGAGTTACCACGCAAAACAAATAAAATGCAAATTAAAGCAATCTTTTTTTCACTTTGTATCATCAGCTTGAGTCTCGCTTGTAAAAAAAGCGAAACAGTTATCAAACCTACTGACTTTGCACTTAACAGCATAACATCTCTGCCACCAGTTTTAACTGAAAGTAGTGGGCTTGCAATTGATGCCGCCCAGAATATTTATTCTATAAATGACAAGGGTGGTGAGGACGAAGTATATGTTCTTAATCAGACGGGGGCACTCCTCCGTACACTTACTTTCAGCAATGCGAGTAACAAGGACTGGGAAGATTTAGCACAAGATGCTGTCGGCAATATTTACATCTCTGATAGCGGCAATAACGATAATGACCGTACTAATTTACGCATTTTTAAAGTACCCGCAGATAAATTATCTTCGGCAGAACCTATCGCTGTCGAAAAAATAAGTTATTCCTTTTCTGACCAAACAAGTTTCCCTCCCACAGATGCAGATATGCACTTTGATGTAGAAGCACTCGTGGCTTTTGACAACAGTCTTTGGTTATTCACGCGTGACCGTACTTCTCCTTTTATTGGGCAAACAAAATTATATAAGTTACCTACGACAGAAGGCACGCACATCGCACAATTACAATCAACCTTTGCAACGGATAATGACAAAAGTAGAGGAGCAATCCGTAGTGCGACTATCAGTCCCGATGGCAATAAGTTAGCAATAGCATCGAAAGAAACACTCTGGATTTTTACAGAATTCACAGGGAATGATTTTTTCGGTAATAAAGTGAATACTTTCAATATCAACAATGGTACACAGTTAGAGGGCATGGTCTTTAAAGATAATTGCACACTCCTGTTTTCTGATGAAACGAGTGAAGAGGGTGGCGGTAACTTATACCAAGCTAATACTTGCCGCTAATAAATACGAATTCAATTTTAAACTTTATCATTAGGAGACGACAGTGTTTTCCGTCGTTTCTTTTTAAGCTCTCTAATGAACAAATCATTTTTTATTGGCTTTGTCTACCTGTTTTTTTCTTTAGGACTTTTTGCTCAAAATACAGACAATTGGGAATTAATAACAGATAAAGAGAACATTAGTATTTATACGAGACTGACAGATGCTTCTCCGATTAAACAATTGAAAGTCAAGACTGTCTTTGAGACGGATATTCAAACTCTTTTGTCCGTTTTAAATGATGTAGAGAATTACCCGAAGTGGGTTTACAAATGTATTGAAGCAGAACGATTACACACTGTTTCTTCCGGTGAATTTTATTATCGTACAGTCTCTGATTTGCCTTGGCCCGTCAGTGACCGTGATGTGATTTTACTAACCAAACAATGGAAAGTAAAGGAAACGGGAATCTACAAAACAAAATCAAGTGCAAAACCTGATTTTGTGTCAACAGTAGAAGATATCGTTAGAATACCATTGTATGAGTCTGCTTGGACAATAACACCTACGGAACAAAACATGGTAGAAATAGAATATACAGCTTTGACGGAAGTGGGTGGACAAATACCTGATTGGATGGTTAATTTAGGCTTATCTGCCGGTCCATACGAGACTATGCG
>CALGLS010000109.1 GCA_937959375.1 uncultured Saprospiraceae bacterium | reverse complement strand
GCTCCAGGTGAGAGTTTAGAAACAAACGTATTTGAAATAGAATATGAAAATGATGGTTTCCAAATTGAAACTGAAACAGGAAGTTCAGCAATTAATCATGAATTACAAATTGATGAACAAAATTCATTGTTTGATGATCAATGGCATGAAATTCTAATTTTATTAGACGGTGATAGCATAACCTATTGCAAAGATAATGAATTGAAATACTCCGGTCTTTACGTCCCTAACGAATCAAGCACTGGAGCACTTAGTTTAGGATGCTACGCAGGAACATATCCACAGTCTTGTTGTTTCTTTGGTGGACGAATTGATGAATTACAATTCTATAACAGACTACTCACAAAAAATGAAATTATAGTAAGTAACTCTAACATAGCCTCGCAAGAGTCAATGGAATGCTTTCCTAATCCTAGCAATGGAAGCATCAATGTAAGCTTAGGCAAGTTCTACAACCGTTTAAAGGTGGAGCTAATTGATGTAACTGGCAAGTCTTTTCTTATCAAAGAAATGAATGATCTCAGCGAATTTGAATTGGATTTACCGCTCACATCAGGGGTCTACTTTTTACAAATCATTGATCAAACTAACCTTAAGGAAGTGCAGACTTTTAGAGTGGTTAGATTGTAAAAATAATATTTAAACTAAATGTCCACAGATATCTCCATACTAGAAAACTTCTTT
Source organism: uncultured Saprospiraceae bacterium (assembly GCA_937959375.1). Lineage (GTDB taxonomy): Bacteria > Bacteroidota > Bacteroidia > Chitinophagales > Saprospiraceae > CALGLS01. Next base: position 2,377 of record CALGLS010000109.1, on the reverse strand, counting down.
CGTGAGAAGGAAAACGGTGTCATTGAAAATTACAACATAATTATTTCGAACGAGGCTATTTATTTAGTCAACTCAAGTAATAATTATGGCAAATTTGCTAAATCAATCTTTTCAGGCATTGGAGATGTGGCAGGTTTATTTGGTGACGCGATTGGTATTGTAGGTGGACTGGCAAGCGAGCTTACGGGAAATAAGTTGTCCAAAATGTTTGGTAAAATTTCTGATGATAGATCTCAAGCGAAGTTGAATAAGGTACTGAAAAATCTGGACAAATATGCTGCAAACAAAAAAGGTGTTGATAAAATTGAGTTGGAGCAACTACTGAAGCTTGTTGTAAAAAAAGGAATGTTACTCAATGGAAAATCTTATGCTGAATTTCATTTACAGGATACTGTTCACAAATTATTTTCGAAAAAAAGAGCTGATATCGCTGCGCTTATTAAAGCGATTCAAACACAAGGCTTGGCTATTCAAGTAGTATCGAAATTTTTATAGTCTTATTTCTTTTGAAACATTGAATCAGTACTTTTGATTAATTCACATTTAATTCAAAACTCTAGCGGAAATGCTTAGCTTTGGCAAAACAATAAGAAACCTTGTCAAGCCTTTCTACGAATGATCCGATTGAAAACTAAACACAGTTCCACCTATCTCCTAATCCTGGTGCTCGGATTCATAAGTTTTACTGCTTCCCAATGCTCTAGTATCAGTGGCAGCGATCCCGCAACGGCAGCAACACAAATCTCGAACGTTCAATATCCAAAAGAAGTCATCCCCAAACAAAAAGGCGCGCACATCTTCGGACGCATTGATTCCACCAACTTATTACCATTCCTAGAAAACAACATTGAATGGATCACGCTGGTACCGTATGCTTCACAAAAAAATTACGATACACCCAATGTGAGATATTTTAGAGGAGATAGCCTACAACAGTTAAGAAGAGACTCGATGTGGAAAAGCCAAATAGACTTGGCGCATTCAGCGGGGTTTAAGGTTTTTCTAAAACCACATATTTGGCTGACAACTTATACCGATGGAAAATGGCGCTCGGATATTTATCCGGCCAATGAAGCAGATTGGGAAATATGGCAAAAAGAGTATCGCGATTTTATATTACACTATGCTAACATTGCGCAAAAAAATGAAGTGGAGTTGTTTTGCATTGGAGCAGAGTTGACTCGATTAACGATTGAGCAACCAGCCTATTGGACCAAACTACTTGAAGAGGTTCGAAGTATCTATTCTGGCAAAGTGACCTATGCTGCCAACTGGTATAAGGAGTATGAAGCCATTAAATTTTGGAATGAGTTGGATTACATTGGCATACAAGCCTATTTCCCTCTAGTAAAGCAAGAGCATCCAACGGCCCAACAAATTTCGAAAGGCTGGGATAAATACTTGCCCAAAATTGAAGCTGTTTCAAAACAGTATAATCGTAACGTTCTTTTTACAGAGATGGGCTACAAAAGTACGGCAGATAGCGCAATAGAGCCCTGGGTTTGGGTGGAAGACCCTTCGAATAACTCAAAAACGCTTTCCTTTGAAACTCAAGCTAACTGTTACAAAGCATTCTTTAATAAGGTCTGGGAGAAGGAATGGTTTGCAGGTGTACACATTTGGCAAATGAGAAATGACTTCGAAAAAGGCCGTGGAATGAGTGATTTTGACTTTACACCTCAGGGTAAACCAGCTGAAACTATCCTTAAAAATGGCTTTAACAAAAAGAAATAGGGTTTTGAGGCAGCTAAATCCAAAAAGGGTACGTTATGTCAACTGTGAATGCAAACATTAGGTTAAAAGCTCGCTTTTGCGCAAAATTATGCATATATAAAATTTATTATACGTTATAAACCCAAATAAATTATTTTATCTGTTTAACAAAGCTTGATTATCGATTTTTTTTCTACTTTTGCACCTTATTTCAAATTACTAATTAACTTAACAAAAAATTTAACAATGAATTTATTAAAATTATCATTCCTTCTAGTAGCTATCGTTGCTCTTTCTGCTTGTAATAAAGACGATGACAGTTCTGATTGTGTTCAAGCTGACTGGGTAGGAACTTACACTGGTGTTGAAGATTGTCAAGGAATTACTGACTCTATTACTATTACTATCGTTGCAAGTGGATCTGACATTACAGTTAGTACTGACGGTACCTCTCTTTATGGCACCATGTCTCTTGATGGTTGCGAAGCTAAATTAGATAATTCTGTTGGTGGAGCTGGTCAAATTTATGAAGCTGAGCTTAATGGTACTTCTTTAACATTGAAAGACATCGTAGACGTTCCAATAGTTGGTTCATCAACTATTTGTACAGTTACAGCGACTAAGAACTAATAAGAAAGTCAAAATATAAAAAGGACCTGTCATT
>CALGLS010000108.1 GCA_937959375.1 uncultured Saprospiraceae bacterium | reverse complement strand
TTTGGTGTATTGAGATTTTCCATTGATCTTGATGGAGTAATCACCTTCCTTGATATTTACTTTCACCATTCCTTCTACTTGGATATCTTCGTAATCGATAAAACCAAATTCTCTTTCGTCTTGATGTTTTTTTAGATAATCTTTAGCGACTAAGCCATTCTCTTCCATTGTCCAGAAATGCTTGTCACCGTGGTGTATCCAAGGATTTTCAACATCTTTATTTTTGTCAGCTTCTCGGACTCTTCTTGCTAATTTAGGATCCAATTGAATTGTTTTTCCTACTGGAATTTTGATGGTATATTCAATGTCCTGCGCGCGCCATTTTTTTCCTTTCGGAATGGAGAATGCATAAGGAAAACTTATTTCATCACCATAAATAATTAGTTCGTGATTAATGGCTTCTGCTAAGTCTTGTGCTTTTTGTGTGCTACGCCCTCTAGCTTCTCTTTTTCCAATTATTTCAAATTCACCACTTGTACTTTTCTTCAGATTCAAACGAATTTGACTACTCTTCAATTCATCATCACCAAGGGTAAGATTGCCAAGTACAACGATAGCGTTTTGGGATGGGTCAGACAAACTATTTAGATAAAGTGTATCAGAATCAAAATAAGGTAAATCTACGGATTGACTAATTTCAGCGTGCGTATTAAATTCACGAATCTGCACAATTCCCAACATCACCATACTTACCGTATTGATTAACCATAGTGACCACATTCCTGCTTTCCATCTTGGAGCTAAGGTTTTGCTAAAGATGCGTCGACTAATCGCCATCAATAATGCGAAAATTGGGACACCGAAGAAAACAAATATATTGGTGAGTGCTAATGCGGATACACCGACGTGACCGCTGAAAAAATAACTGGAGAAAGGTATAGCCCAAAAAAAACTGATTATTGATATTATCCAAAGAACGGACAATACAATAATCAGCGCAAAGCCTATTAGGAAAATGATAGGTTTTCCGATTCGGAGGAGGAGTGCAATAACTGCAGAGACGATACTACCTAGAAAAGAAATCCCTTTCTTAATGGTCGTCCTGAGAAACCCGATTCCACCAGATCTTTTTTTTTTGAGCTTAGCTCATTTTCTATATTGGCACCTAAGCCAGAGAGCTTTGTAGAAAGCCCTTCAATTTCTTCTTCTACCGTTTTAGCAATGTTTTCAATATTAATTGGCTCACCTTTCATTGATAAGCGATCAGATGAACTTTCTGCTTTGGGCAAAATAGCCCACAACACTAAGTACACAGGTATCGAAAATCCACCTGAAATAGTCGTCAATATAAAAGCGATTCGAATCCATAGTGGATCATTAATTCCAAAGTAAGCAGAGATACCTGAGGCTACACCACCAATTACTTCATCTTCAGGGTTTCTAAACAGACGCTTACCTGTTTTGATTCCAGACTTTGCTTTCGTTGGTTCTTCACTTGCAGCACTTGTGTACGCTTTTTCAGTTATTGGCTCTGCACCAAAATCTTCTGGCGTTCCCATTATCGAAATCGCATTCTTCACTACTTTGAATGTAACGATTGGGCGGCCATTACCCTGCTCTTGAAACAATTCCGCCATCCGCGCTTCAATATCTGAAGTGATATCTTCGTAACCTTCCGAATCGTTAAAGTGGGCATGGATCGTGTCCAAATAGTCGTTCAGATGGTTGTACGCATCTTCGTCAATCGTAAACGGATAGCCTCCTAAGTTGATGTTGAATACCTTATTCATTATTTGGTAATTTTTTTCGTTGATTGATTTACAGAACTGACTAATTCATCCCAGTTTTCTTTCAGGCCTTGTAGAAAGGCAACTCCAGTATTTGTCAGTTGAAAATATTTTCGGGGTGGTCCCTGTGTTGATTCTTTCCAGCTGTATTGCAACAACCCGTCTTTCTTTAATCTCGACAACAAGGGATACAAGGTTCCTTCCTTTACGATGAGCTGCACCTCTTTCAGTTTGGTTATAATATCAGAAGGATATGACTCCTCTTCCGAAATGATCGAAAGAACGCACATCTCGAGGACTCCGCGACGCATTTGTGTCTTACTCTTCATAAGCGCTTCTTCTAATTGATTATCCAAACTCATAACACAAAGCTATATAAAATATCAGTACCTTGCAACACATAGTACCATTAACTTAATAGTACTAAGCCTACTAAAATACATTAAAGTCTTATTAATCAACACTTTAAGGTTCTGAAATATTTTTTTTATTTTTTTTTGAATGGTCAATGTGTTCATTGATTTGCGTCTTAAAGATCGGTAAACACTTCGCCGGAACGGCCAATGATTGTTGATCTGAGATGTAAAATGCGAGGCTTTTTGCATCTCAGATCAGCAATCGCGAAAACTTCGTTTCTTCGCGCTTACTGATCTTTACGGGGTATATTTATAATCTCTTGTATTTTTACTATCTTGTTTTAACAATATACATACTATGGCAACAAACTACTGGCATAAACTTGAAGAGAACAATACCTACCACATTTACAACCGAGCTGCAGTTGAAAACTTAAACCTTTTCAGAGAGGATTCGGATTACAAGGAGTTCCTTAAAAAATTCAACAAATACCTTGGTCCATATCTTAATACATTTGCCTATTGCTTGATGCCGAATCATTTTCATTTTCTTTGTAGAGTAAAATCGCTTGAGGATATTGAACCGTTTATTCGTTTAGAAAAGACGAAGAGTGCAGAAAAGATTCTTGCGCAAGAAATTCCACTTAGCAGTTTTTTAGAAGACCAAACTAGAAGACTCTTTAGTTCGGTTTCGATTGGATATAATAAAAAGTATACTCGGCGAGGGCCTTTATTCATGAGTCGATTCAAACGAGTAGTGGCACATGGAGAAGCAAGATTCAAATATCTACTGTGCTACATACATCACAATCCTATACATCATAAATTCAAAAAAAATTACTCCGACTGGAAGTATTCTAGTTACAACACTTATCTTACAGAAACGAAGACTATTAGCGGGAAGGAGGAGGTTTTAACTTGGGCAGATGGACTTGATGGCTTTCTGAAGATGCACGAGGAGTTTAAAATCATAAAGAGTGAATATCTAAATTTTGAGTAAAACTTGATGCGCGTCCTTAAGATCAGTAAGCACTTCGCCGGAACGGCCAGTGATTGCTGAGCTGAGATGTAAAATGCGAGTCTCTTTACACCTCAACTCAGCAAATCACGAAAACTTCGTTTCTTCGCGATTACCTATCTTTACGCTATCAAAACAAATTAATGCTTTTCAACTCCATATATTTTCTAATCTTCTTCCTCGCTTTCTTCCAAATATATTGGACGCTTAACAACAAATATTCGTATACCTTTCGAAACATATTCACGATTCTAGCCAGTTATATTTTCTATGCTTGCTGGGATTGGCGATTCCTAGGATTGATTGTACTAAGTTCAATTGTTGATTACACCATTGGGTTACAACTAGAACAATCAACACAACAAAATATTCGAAAAAAGTTATTGGCGGTAAGTGTACTCGTCAATTTGGGCATGCTCGGCTTTTTCAAGTATTGCAATTTTTTCATTGATTCGTTAAATCAAATTCTTCAGTTTGCTGGAATGAATGTGAACACCAGTACACTCCAAATTATACTGCCCGTTGGTATTTCGTTTTACACCTTTCAAACGATGAGCTATACCATTGATATTTACAAAAAGAAACTAAAAGCTACTAATGATGTTTTTTCGTTCTTTGCATTTGTTGCTTTCTTTCCCCAGTTGATTGCAGGGCCGATTGAACGAGCGAGTAGTTTGCTTGGGCAATTCAGAGAGCAGAAGCAATTTAGTTATGAGCAATCTGTAGCCGGGATGCGTTTGGTGCTTTGGGGTATGTTTCAGAAAATTGTGATTGCAGACAACTTTGGTGTGATCGTAGATCAGATATTCGATACTTCTTCTGACTTATCAGGAGTCACTACCCTACTAGGAGCTTTCTTGTTTTCGTTTCAGATTTATGCCGACTTTGCAGGTTACTCGAATATGGCGATTGGTTTATCGAGAATGATTGGAATTGATTTGATGCGAAATTTCAATACGCCCTATTTCTCAAGTTCAATGCGAGAGTTTTGGCAACGCTGGCATATTTCTTTGTCGACCTGGTTTAGAGATTATGTTTACATTCCCCTTGGCGGAAGTCGGGTAAGTGTGATGAGAACGAGTTTCAATTTGCTGACTACTTTTTTTCTTTCTGGTTTGTGGCATGGA
>CALGLS010000107.1 GCA_937959375.1 uncultured Saprospiraceae bacterium | reverse complement strand
ACGAATTGCTAAATAAATGAAGAATGCAAAAAGGCTAAGTGATTTGGCGCAAGCTAATAAAAAGGTAGTTGCATCAAAAAACGAAACCCAAATCAAGATAAAACTAAGGACTCCCCAAATAATCAGAATGCCTGAATGCTTCTTGTGATCTGCTACGGCTCGTATGCCACAAAGGATCAAAAGAGAATATACTATTGGAAAAATAAAACGAAAAGCTTCAGGAATTAAAACAGCTGGTATGGGCAAAAGTATAAAAATGACCAGCATCAGCAACAGCCATAACTGATGTTTTAGTTCAGTTTGTATATTCATTATAAATTGGTTTTCTCAAGTTTTTATCTTAGGACCTTTCGTAGTCTGTTATTAAGAGCATGATTAAATTTTCATAGGAGACTAAATTTAAACATGCTCTTACTTCATCGGCACCTCTACAGGAATCTTTATTATTGGAACTGCAAAGTAATTTGAGATGATAAAAGCAATGACTGCTATTACAATTCCATACATGAAAATATTGTATGAAATACGCAAGTAGCGATACTTCTTAGCGAGTACAACTCCAAGAAAATAAATATCATCAATCAAACTGGAATAAAGAAAAGAGGCATTGTCCATCAGTTGGTTCATACCCCAGTGATAATCGTCGCGATTCATTTTGTGAAAGTTACCAAAGAACAATAAATTGGTGCGTTGGTTTTCAATATCTTCTCTAGTAAATAACCCATTGGTTACATTAGGTCGAATAGAGAGGATCGAGAAAATCATAGAAGCCAAATTTACGGTAAGTAAAATAATGACAGGTGGAATCAAATGCGGATTTGTATCCAATTTTTGCATCAGCGAACCAATCAAAATAGAAATAATGATGGAGTTGACCGAAATCATGATGTTGGCTTTGCTATCTGCCATTCCACTCAAGTCGAGGTGGTTTTTAGAGGTAAGCCTAAACATGGTTTCAATACCCCGTTCAGGGCGACCTTCTGCTTTTTGCAATTTCTTTTTCAAAGCCTTTAACTCAGAAGCGGTGATGCCCATTTCGGTCATCATACTTTTGTCCATCTTCTTTTCGAGTTTGCTCAACTGTTTTTCTAATTTATTTCTGACCTTGTTTTTCGTTTCTTGATAATTCATTTTTGCGAAAGCAGAATGAAATTCATGACGGCTGATGAAATTCAAATTGCTTTGAGTCCATTCGGTGTCGGTCATTTTTTCATCTTGCGTATTTTCCCACTCCTGTCGCAATCGCAAAGCATGTGCCTCATAATCGCCACTGTAGATGTGCGACATATCTGCATCACAAAGCATACCCTCCAACGCATTTGATGGCTTGGTGTTAATATGAGTAGATAAAATGCAAGCCGCAATTTTCTCAATTTTTGCAGCAGCTACATTTTCTTTTTTCAAAAATTTTTCTGCCATAACTTTGCTTCGTTCCTCATGGCCATCTGGTTTTTCTTTATAACCAAGATCATGGAACCAAGCAGCAATCAACAAAACCTCCAAGTCATCATCACTTAGTTGCTCACCTTTACCTATAGTGGTAGCAGCATTCACTACCATCTTGGTATGGTCGTAGTTGTGATACGTCAAGTCTTTCGACAAATCATTTTTTAGAATGTCGCTTGCGTATTGTTCTACTTTATGGAGGATGGTATTAGTCATGTTTTGTCTTTTCTAAATAACTGTGATTGTTCAACTTGCGATGCGATAGAGACTTTGATTAACTTCAAAATTAATTACCTGGTTTTGAACCACAAAAGAATAAAAAGGAAACAAAAGACCTAACGTATTTTATTTTTACTACAGTCGCGTGCTTTTGTTTTCTTTTGTGACTTTTGTGGTTCAAATACACGTTAGACGAGAAACTTCCGTCTTCGGTCTTCCCTCAGGATACTCCTAAAACGCATGCCCCGCACCAATCCTAAACCGAGCCCCCTGACCATCAGCAGACTGATTGTAGCTAAAGGAAATAATAGACACATTTAAAGGAGCAATCCAGATTGCACCACCGTAACTCGAGTGCCAAGCATTGCTATTATCAACCGGATCAAATATACGACCATAATCGTAACTACCTGTAATTCCGAAACTAAAAGGTAAAATTGAATTCTTGAAACTTCCTAGCGCCATTCGCAAATCAGAGGTGTGGAAGAAACTATTTTTTCCTCTGTATCGCTGACCGTAATAACCACGGATATTTTCATCCTCACCAAGGGTAGGAGCATAGAAGAAATCATAATTACCTTGAATTAAATTGGTACCGATACGACTCGCAAAAACCAGCACACCTCTTTTAAGAAATGATTTGTACATGGTAAAGCTGCTGCCAAATGTTGTGAAGTTTCGGTCACTACCAGTCAAGTTGGTTTGCCATCTTGCGGAGTTCTTAAAACTAAATCCATCGCGAGGGGCAACAGGATTGTCAGTATTCGTAAAATTTAAATCAATTATACCACCTGCATACCAACGTGATTCGTAGTCTTCAGGGCTAAGTCCATTATCGGGAATGTCGATAAAACGAGATTCGGTATCTCTAAGTTCAGACCATTCTACCAGTGGGCGAATAGAGATATTTCCGATTTCATTGTTGAAGCGCCGTTGCCAACCAAGGTCAAGGTGTATCATACTTTGTTGTACTTCATAAAACGCAAGATCTTTTAGCTCTTCTTGGTTTGCATTGCCAATGCCAAAGTAGTTGAATGCGTATCGATTGTTACGCACCTCTGCGTTGAGTACAAAGTCCCAATGTTCTATAGTCTCAAAGAAAGTAGCGTTGTAAGCTAAGTCAATTCCTTTTGTGCCAAAGGCATAGTTGATACCCAGTTTGTGAATGGCTCCGTGTGGTGCTTTGTTGAACTTGTTTTTAACAAATTTTCCTGTAAAGCCAATTCTAAAACCATCACTTGCATTGAAACCAATGACCGGAAAAGATGAAAGATTAGAGGCGTCAAATTGATTGCCTAGGTATTCGTATACATTTTTTCTTGCAATGTTGGTTTGTTTGCTTTTCCCTTCAAAACCGAGTTGTACTTTATTGCCTTCTTTAGTATCATAAAAATGATCTTTTTTACCAAGGCCTTTTACGATAGAAGTGTTGTCAAACTCATCTTCACCCGGACCACCCACTACGCGTATTTTTATACCAGCATTCACTTTTCCAGAAATTTTGAAAATATCATCACCACCTAGTCCATAAATGTAAACTTCTTTTGTTTCTGAAGTTTTGAAAACGCGCTGATAGAGTAATTCTTTTTTGTCGCCATCTTTGTTGGAGTCGTACATACTTACA
>CALGLS010000106.1 GCA_937959375.1 uncultured Saprospiraceae bacterium | reverse complement strand
TTAATTATGTTCATGCGAACCTTCGCCATGCTCATGCTCAGCTTTCTGTTCTTTTACTTTTTTGCCTTTTCTTTTCTTGCCACCTCTTTTTCCTCGCTTTCCTCTTTCACCTCTTTTGCTATTTCGGTTAGCTTCTATTTTTTCGAACTTTGCCATTTGGTCAGAAGTGAGGATGACCTTTAATTCGTCTTTTTGTTCTGCTTTTATTTTTTGAAACATCTCACGCATACTTGCGCGTTGAGCTTCGCGGTCTCCGTCTGGGTCCATATTTTCACGAGCGGCTTGTCGCGTTTCAGCAGTTAGCTTTGCGTATTTGAGGTTGATCTCAGTTACCTTTTTTACTTGAGCTGTAGACAAGGTGAGTGAGTCGGTCATCATTTTTGTTTGGCGTTCTGCTCGCTCTTCTGGACTTCCACCACGTCCACCACGTTGTGCTTCTAGACTTGAGAAAGAAGCGATAATCAATGCGAATACTAAGAGGAATAATTTTGCTGTGATTTTCATATTTGAATTATTAGTTAATTAGCTATTTATAAAAGTTGTTTGTGTGCTTGTTTAGAGTCTGTTTATAGTTTGTTGTAAAAATACCTATTATAAGAAGAAATCCCTTTTTCTTTAGATGCTAATCTATTTATTAACTTGCGCCTTCTTTTCTAGTTTTTTCAATTAATGCGCAAAATATCTTAATTCAAGGAACCATGTCTGTCCATGACGCGTTCTAAGGTTTTCTATCAGATCACTCCCTGAATAACCAACTATGTCTACATCTTTATACGACATGCTTATTAAGCCTTATCTAGGGCTTTCCAAAGAAATCTGGATACTCTCCCTGATTACGTTGATTAACCGAACGGGGTCGATGGTGATTGTATTCCTAACTCTTTATTTGACTTCGGAATTGAACTTTAGTTACACGGAAGCAGGAATTGCAATGAGTTTTTATGGAATTGGCTCAGTGGCAGGTTCATATATTGGAGGTTGGTTGACCGATCGAGTTGGTTACTATCCTACTATGTTTTGGTCATTGCTTTTGGGAGGTACTACCTTCTTTGGTTTAATGTATGTTCATTCCTTTTATTGGTTTTGTGGACTGATACTATTGGCGAGTACCATTATCGATTGTTTCAGGCCTGCGAGTATGGCATCTATAGGTACTTACAGCTCTCCTGAAAACCACAATCGAAGTCTTTCTTTGATTCGTTTAGCCATCAATTTGGGTTTTGGATGTGGAGCTGCGGCTACTGGTTTTATTTCATTTCATTATGGTTACAATTCATTGTTTATTATTGACGGAGTAACCTGTATTGCTGCTGCTTTATTGATGCGAATGATTTTGGTAGAGAAAAAAACGGTCAAGCCAAAACAAGAAAAAGGAGTGACTCCAGTCAAAAGTAAATCAGCCTATCAAGACAAAAACTTCTTGCTTTTTATTGGTACCATGTGCATTGGTGCTGTTGCTTTTATGCAATTGTTTTCAGCCTTTCCTGTTTTTGTAAAAGAAGAATTGCTCTTTACAGAAGATGAGTTTGGTTTACTGATGTTAATCAATGCCATTTCTATTGTGATTTTAGAAATGCCTTTGGTTTATGCTTTGGAAAAGAAGTTTAAACGAATGGCTTTGATAATCGGTGGTTATGTAATTTTTGCTTTAGGTTATTTCGCTTTAATCATTCCGGGCTATTGGATGGCAACATTGGGCTTCTTTATTCTTGCGATAAGCATAGGCGAAATCATTGCTTTTCCGTTTAGTAACGCTTTTGCATTGAGTCGGTCGAGTGAGGATCGAAGGGGAGAATTTATGGGTCTATATGGTATGTCCTTTTCTGTGGCTTTTATTATTGCTCCGATGCTGGGGATGCATGTTGCCGAGAAGTATGGCTTTCAAACGCTTTGGTGCTTGAGTGGTGCGCTTTGTTCCATTGCTGTTGTCGGCTTTTTTATAATAAAGGGTTTGATTGACAATGAGGAGAAAGTGCCAGAGGAAATTGAGCTTGAGGTTTTGGATACTCAGGTACATGTGGAGTAGATGTGGAGTAGGGAGCACTTGTAACAAGCCCCTCTTGAATGCGGCACGTGACGCAGGATGGGACACGGATTTGACAGATAAAACAGATCAGAACGGATTTTTTCTAATAACGTAAGAAAGCCTTAAAGGACTTTATCCTTTAAGGCTTTCTGTTTTTTTTCTCACATAAAAAGAGCCACGCTCCACGAGAAAATCCGTTCTTACTCCGTTCAACCCGTTAAATCCGTGTCCCATCCCCATCCTCTAAGCGAGCCTGCGAGCTCTCCCTACTTCTCATTCAAACTCATACGCATTTTCTTCTCCAAGTCAGCAACGGTATCTTTAAAGATCACATCTGTATCTAAAAGATCCTGTACCGCTTTGCAAGAGTAAATCACTGTACTGTGGTCGCGACCTCCAAAGTTTTCACCAATAGCTTTAAGTGACTTATTCGTTAGGTTCTTTGCAAGATACATCGAAAGCTGGCGAGCAATCACAATACTGCGTTTCCGAGTAGCACCTTTTAGTTTTTCAACAGGTACTTCGAAATGATCCGCCACAAGGTTCTGAATGAAACCAACGGTGATTTCTTTTGACATCTGCGAAACGAAGTTCTTGATTACTTCCTTAGCCAGATCAATATCAATATCTCTACGGTTGAGTGAAGACTGTGCAACTAATGAAATCAGCACACCTTCTAACTCACGAATATTATTTTTAATGTTGTAGCAAATAAACTCTACGACATCCTGCGGCAATTCCAAACCTTCTTGGTTCATCTTCTCTTCGAGGATGGCCATTCTAGTTTCTAAATCTGGAGCTTGTAAGTCAGCAGATAATCCCCATTTGAAACGAGAGATCAAACGCTCTTCCATTCCATCCAAATCTTTAGGAGCACGGTCAGAAGTCAAAATGATTTGCTTTCCGCCTTGGTGCAACTGGTTA
>CALGLS010000105.1 GCA_937959375.1 uncultured Saprospiraceae bacterium | reverse complement strand
TAAACGAAATTCAGATTGACTGCGACTGGAGTTTAAAAACTAAGGACAACTACTTCTTTTTGCTTCGTCAATTACGCAAACAATTTGAATCGAAGGAAACAACGCTTTCTGCAACGATTCGCTTACACCAGATTAAGTTTTTTGAAAAGACAGGAGTCCCTCCGATCGATCGCGGTATGTTAATGTTTTACAACATGGGGGAACTCTCCTCTCCTACTACCAGCAACTCAATTATTGATTTAAAATTAGCGGAAGCATATCTATCCAGATTTTCGGATTATCCAATACAACTTGATATTGCACTCCCTATTTTTTCATGGGGCGTACTATTTCGAGATGAAAAGATGATTAAACTGTTTAATAATTTGGAGGCTACGGACTTGATAGATAGCAGTCGTTTTCATAAAGCCTTTCAAAATCAATATAAGGTAATCAAAAGTACTTATCTTCAAGGTTATTATTTGTACGAGGGTGATCGGATCAGATTAGAGCAGTCTCCCATTTCAACCGTCAAGGCTGCCGCCAAAAAGCTAGCGACACTCAATAAAGCACAGCAATTGACTGTCAGCTTGTATCACCTTGACACAATGACTTTAAAAAACTATTCCTATGATCAACTACAGGAAGTGTATGATCAATTTATTGAACACTAAATGTAAAAGGGCTTTATTTACTTATAGCCTCTTGTGTTGGATGCTTTTGGTTGGCCCAAATAACGGATTAGCCTGCGGTCCTTTTTATAATTACTTTGAAGGCTACAGTTTTGTCATGCCTGAGGTTTTCGATGAAGACGCTTCTGGAGGTCCTTTCTTTATTGGGTTTGATGACTTTTACAAAAGTTATAAAGGCCCAGAAGTTGCGCAAACCAATGGAAACGTTGCCGAATGGACGGAAACATTCTGCCAACTCGTAAAACAGCAAGATGTTTACGAACTCATCTATACCTCTTCGGTCATCGACCTCGAATTACTACGTACTTCCATTCGCAGCAAGAATATGCCCCTTGATTTTCGAGTTTCCTCTAATAGTTTTGCGAGACACCTCAAACGAGAAAAATGCACTCACACCATCGATTACCTAATTTTTGCAAAAGAGTGTGAGCCTCACGTAACGCAACCCGATAATACCTGGGAGACCGTCCAACGCGACACTGCCGCTATGTACAAATTGATCAAACGAGGAAAAAGAGAGTTTCGTAAATCGAAATCAAACTACATCAAATTGCGCTATGCTTATCAGTTAATCCGGCTGGCACATTATGCCAAAAATTATCGTTTGACACTAGCGCTCGAAGATGAACTATTGGCAAAAATAAGACCGGTGGAAAGCATCATACATGATTGGATATTGGGACACAAAGCTGGAGCACTCAAAAATTTAGGACAAAAAACAGAAGCGGCTTACCTCTACTCTAAAATATTTTTAAACTGCCCGAGCAAACGAGAATCCGCTTTCCGAAGTTTCCACATCGAATCAGACGAACAATGGAATGAGGTACTCTTAATGTGCTCCACTACCGAAGAGCAAGCCAACCTATACGCCCTTCGCGCGCACGCTGATGAGAGTAAAGCCGTAGAAGAAATGATCAAGATTTACGACCTCGATCCAACCAACGAAAACCTAGAAGTCCTACTTGTCAGTGAAATCAAAAAACTAGAACGCGACTTACTCGGCCTCGAATTCAATGACAAAAAAGAACGCAATAAAAAGCTATTTAACATACCTAGAAAAGAGGTGGGCAACTACGTCATCAAACTCAATGGTTTTGTACGCGACTTGGCAAACGATCGAAAAGTGAAGCGCCCTGAGCTATGGCGTCTCGCAGAAGGTTATCTAGAATTTCTTTCTGGAGACTACTATGCCGCCAATAAAACTTTCAAAAAGTTAGGTCCTAAAATAACGGACAAACTACTCAAAGAGCAACTCTCTGTTTTTCAACTGGCACTCGAAATCGCTTCCTATAAAAAAATTGAAGAACAAGAAGAGGCGGAAATTGCTGACATCATCAAAAAAAATGAGCTCTACAAAAAACACAAAGATTTTGGAGACTATCTCAACGACAAACTTTCTTACGATTACGCTCTCAACGGCTATCCCGGCAAGGCGTTTCGAATGCAATACAACATTCAAGACCTTAAACCTAACCCACAACTTGACATCATAGATGATCTTTTAAAAATTTGCAAAAAAGAAGATCCTACTAAAATGGAACGCGCTTTCATTACAAAAAAAGATGGTTCTACCATTCAAGCAGAACTACTCGACATGAAAGCCACCCTCTTACTTAGCCAAGGAAAACCAGAGGCTGCCCTAGAGGCTTTCGAAAAAGTACCTAAAGCTCAATGGGACGACTATCAATTCTACGTTTACCGCGACTCCATCACTGATTGTGTCGAGTGCAAACCAACGGATTCGGTTGAGTATTTAAATAAAGTTGAGCTGCTCAAAGAGTTATTTGAATTGGAATACAAGGCCCGGGCAGACTTTGTTAATAGTAGCGAGTATTATTACAAACTTGGCATTGCTTATTACAACATGACTTATTTTGGTACCAGTTGGAATGTACAAGATTATTTTAGAAGTGGCGCCAATTGGGGATATTCCAAACTCAGTATTTTTCAATTGGGAGGTTATCTTCCTTACGGAAATAAAGAACATCACGATTGCTCCAAAGCTCTTTTCTATTTTGAAAAAGCCATCGACTTAGCCAAAGATCCAGAGAAAGCCGCAAGGGCTAGTTTCATGGCTGCCCGCTGCGAACAAAAGAGATATCTAACCAGTATAGATTGCAACTACAATCGCTACAAAAACGAGATTCCCGATCTTCCCGAAGAATATCGTAAATATTATGACCTTCTTATTTCGGAATATGATCACACTAATTTTTATCGGATGGTGATAAAGGAATGTTCGTTTTTTGAGGCTTATGCTGGGGGGTATTGAGACCGCTGGGCCAGCCCGTAATTACCGTATAGTTGATAATTATGAAAATATAATCACCTTAAAGAATATTGAATTTTGAATCGTTGAATAATGAATTTTGATTTGAAAAAAGACGCAAAAGAAGGAGATTAAATCTAGAAAAACCGAGTAGCTCCATCATTTAAAATCTTGCCCAAAAGCTAAAAAGGTTCAACCATTCATTATTCAACGATTCATTATTCAACGATTCAAAATTACCTTATACGCAAAGAGACCGCTGGCGCTGTCAGATCGCTAGCGCCCACCTTTGCCGGCAGGCAGACTTCATCGAATGTGAGAGCCCGCTAACGCATCATGCGTTAGCGGGCTCTTGCACTTAGCTCAATTGGCGCTGCTTAATTCTTAAAACTACCATTCCACTAGTATCCTTTCCCTAACAATATATTAACTAAATTGAGTAAAAAAGGGAGTAGCGCCGGCTGAGCGAAGCCGAAGCCAAGCTACGGTTGCTTCACATCCACTTCAATTCGCTTGTCTTGATTCGCCAACTGCCATGCGGTATGGAACACCAACTTTCCGATGATCGCCATCTTATCAAAGTTAATCTTTTCAACGGTATCAGAAGTTCTATGGTAATCTTCATGGGTACCATTGAAATAAAAAATGGCAGGAATTCCTTTTTCTGCAAAGTTATAATGGTCAGAACGATAGTAATAACGATTTGGGTCATCCTCTGCATTGTAGGTGTAATCTAAAACAAGACGCGTATGCAGTTGATTCATCTCTTCGTTGATTTCATGAAGCTCTGTACTCAATCGGTCGGAACCAATGACATAAACATACTCTGGATTTTCGGCATACTTTTCATCAACACGACCAACCATATCTACATTGATATCTACAATTGTATTTTCAAGTGG
>CALGLS010000104.1 GCA_937959375.1 uncultured Saprospiraceae bacterium | reverse complement strand
AGTGTTATTAATTTTCTGGACCTTACTTTCTGGAGGAGCACTGGTAATGGCGGAAGAAGGATTGGAAAAAGATATCAGCAAACTAGCAGATTTTATTGCCAAACATCAGATTACACATTTATTAACTTTCGCTTCACTTTACGCAATCTTACTAGATCAAATTGATGCTCAAAAATTAAAAAGCCTCGAATCTGTAAGTGTGGCCGGCGAAGCTTGTCCTGCTGCCCTAGTTCGTCAGCATCACAAGTGTTTACCACAAGCTTTTTTCTATAATCAATATGGTCCAACTGAAGCAACAGTAGGAGCCACTATTTATAAAACGGACCCCTCACTCAATGGTCAAAAAGTACCGATCGGTAAAGCCATTAATAACGTGGAAGTTTATGTATTAAATGACCGTTTGGAAAAAACAGGTTCACACGAAATCGGTGAAATATATATCGCGGGTAAAGGATTAGCAAGGGCTTATCTCAATCGTCCTGAATTAACAAAGGAACGTTTTATCTCCAATCCTTTTTCTAGTGATCGATCAGCAAAAATGTACCGCACCGGTGACTTAGGAATTCAATTAGAAGATGGAAATATTGACTTTGTTGGTCGCGCAGATTTTCAAATCAAACTTCGCGGTTATCGAATCGAGTTAGGCGAAATAGAATCGACACTAACGACACACCCTGCAATTTTAGAATCTGCAGTTTTATTAAAAGGAGATGATTCTGTCGATCAAAAATTAGTAGCTTATTGCTCTTTGAAAAAAAATCAGCAAATCAATGTTAGTGAACTAAGAAGTTTTTTGGCAAAAGAACTGCCCGAATACATGATCCCAGCAGCGTTCAAAATAATGGATAAAATGCCATTGACCACCGCAGGGAAAATAGATCGTGGTGCCTTACCTGAAATCAGTAACGAACGTCCTGAACTAGAACAATCATATGTCGCTCCAAAAAGTAAACTCGAAACCTTACTCGCAAAACTTTGGTGCGAAACACTAGACTTAAACAAAGTAGGCATTCACGATAAGTTCTTTGAACTCGGGGGGAATTCGCTACAAGCAGCTGGTTTTATCAGTAAACTACAAGACATGCTTGGCGAGACCATTTTCATCGTCACCATCTTCGATCATTCAACGATCGCATCTTACGCAACCATGTTGGAAAAGGATTATTCCACTGCCGTGAAAAAATATTTTGGCGAAAAGCCAACAGAAAATGTAACTAAAAATAACGTTGAAACAAAAGCTGAAGTCAAACTAGAACATTCAGATTTTGAAAACTTCAGTAAGCTCGTTCCTGCGCTTGAAGCAAAACCGGAAGTTAACCAAGAAAAAAATCCACCAGTAATATTTATTCTAGCACCACCAAGATCAGGAACAACTCTTTTACGTGTTATGCTAGCTGGTCATCCAAAATTATTTGCTGCCAACGAATTGCAATTACTAGGTTTCAATACTTTAGCAGAAAGGAGTGAAGCTTATCAAGGTCGTTTTTCTTTATGGAAAGAAGGACTCGTTCGTGTCGTCATGGAGTTGAAAAATTATTCTGCTGATGAAGCAAAAGATTACATCCAATCATACGAACGAAAAGGCTATACGACCAAACAATTTTATCGCCTACTCCAAGAACAAATCGGTGAACAATTATTAATCGACAAGTCGCCTTCATACGCACTTGATCCAGCAGCTTTGCGCAAAGCAGAACAGGATTTCGAAAACGCAATTTTCATCCAACTAGTTCGTCATCCTTACGCCATGGTCAGCTCCTTTGAGCGCATGCATATGGATCAGGTAATGTATCTACATCCGCACGACTACAGCTCACGCGCCACCGGCGAACTCATTTGGACACAAAGTCATCACAACATAAATAATTTCCTAAAAGACATTCCACAAAATAGGAAAGTCCGAATTCGATACGAAGACTTAGTTCGCGATCCAGAAACGACTATGAAAGATATGTGCGCCAATATCGGTCTAAAATACGACCCCGCACTAATCAATCCATACCGCGATATCGAAAATAAAATGACCGACGGAATCTACCAAAATTCCAAACCAATGGGCGACGTCCGTCTCCTAGAGCACGGAAAAATAGATCCCAAACTAGCAGAAGCCTGGCAAGGCGTAAAGGAAGACAACTTCCTAAATTCCCATACATGGAATCTTGCAAAAGAACTGCGATACGACCCAACAGCAAAAGAATTGGATACCCCAAAAAATAGTAAAATAGAAGAAGAAAAACCAAATATAACGAACCATTCTAATTCTAATTCTAATTCACATTCTAATTCTATAGCAATAATAGGAATGTCCACCCACCTCCCCGGAGCAAAAAACACAAAAGAGTTTTGGGACAACCTAATCAACGAAACCGATGTCAGTACCACCTTTACCGCTGAAGATCTAATCCGAGAAGGACTCGATCCTCAATTGCTGAACGATCCCGACTACGTCAACAGAGGTATGTATCTAGAAGGTGCAGATACCTTCGCCGCTGAGTTTTTTGGTTATCTACCAAAAGAAGCGGAATTGATGGATCCGCAACATCGACTCTTTTTAGAAGAGGCTTATGCTGCATTAGAAGATTCAGGTTACGACCACAGTCGAACGGATAAAAAAATCGGTGTGTTCGGTGGCGTTGCCCGAAATACATATTTGGTCAACAACGTCATTACGCATCCCAATTATTTTAAGTCGGTTGATGATTTTCAATTGGGAATTACATTAGAAAAAGATTTCCCTTCCACAAGGGTAGCTTATAAATTAAATTTGAAAGGTCCTGCAGTCAATATCCAAACGGCCTGTTCTTCCTCAGGAGTTGCTTTGCATTTGGCTTGTCAAAACTTGAGAGCTGGTGATAGCGATATGATCATCGTCGGAGGAGGTAGAATACAACCGCCAGTGGCCTCTGGTCATTTGCACAAAGAAGGACACGCCCTTTCTCCTGATGGTTACATCCGTGCTTTTGATGCAGATGCCAACGGAATGGTGCGCGGTCACGGAATGGCTTTTATTGTCATAAAAAAACTGGATCAAGCCATTGCAGATGGGGACACCATTCATGCAGTTATCAAAGGTTCTGCCATTGGAAATGATGGAGATGACAAAGTCGGATTCACTGCTCCAAGTGTCAACGGACAATCTCGTACCATCTTAGATGCTTACGAAAACGCAGGAGTTGATCCAACTACAATCAGCTATGTAGAAGCACACGGAACGGGAACCAACATCGGTGACCCAATCGAAATGGCTGGCCTCACAAAAGCATTCCGAGCACATACCGATAAAAAATCATTTTGTGCAATTGGTTCTGTGAAAACTAATATTGGACATCTCGATGCAGGTGCCTGTATCGCAGGAATTATCAAAACAGTACTTGCTCTAAAACACGAGCAACTACCAGCGAGTTTGAATTTTACAAAACCAAATCCGCAGCTTCAAATAGAGCAAACACCTTTTTACGTCAACGATAAATTGGCTCCATGGAAGCGAACGGAAACACCTCGTCGTGCTGGAGTTAGCTCATTCGGATTAGGCGGTACAAACGTGCATGTTGTTTTAGAAGAAGCGCCGATAATAGGAGAGGAGACAGCTGAAACCAAAACGCAGTTACTAGTGCTTTCCGCAAAAACAGAAACGGCGCTTGATACCGCTACAAAAAATCTTGGAACATTCTTAAAAGAAAATCCAAACACAAATTTAGATCATCTTGCAGCTACCTTGCAAAATGGACGTAGACAATATACGCACCGCCGAACCCTTGTCGCTGAACAAATAAACAAGGGCTTGGTAACTGCCTTAGTCAATATTGACAAAAGTCAGGTGCAAACAAAAATAGCAAAGACAAAACAAGAAAATATCGTTTTCATGTTCCCTGGAGGAGGAGCGCAGCATACCAATATGGGGCTTGGATTGTATACATCTGAACCTGTGTTTAAAGAAGCAGTGGATCAGTGCCTAGCAATTTTGGAACGTGATCATGATTTGGCATTGAAAGAAATTTTATATCCTGATCATAAAAATAGTGAGCCAATCACTGACGCTTCTCATGGCATAAGTTTGTTGTTTACCATCGAATATGCAACGGCGCAACTTTGGATGTCATGGGGCTTGGTGCCAACCGAAATGATTGGCCACAGCCTTGGTGAATATGTAGCGGCCTGTCTGGCTGGTGTACTTTCGCTAGAAGATGCATTGGCTTTAGTTGCAAAACGTGGTAAGCTCTTTTTAGAATTAGAGGAAGGTGGAATGTTGAGTATTCCAATGTCAGAGGCTGATGCCAAAAAGTATATGGATGACGAACTAGATTTTGCAGCCATCAACAAACCAGACTACTGCGTCGTCTCAGGATCTACCGCTGCAATTGATCGCATCAAAGCAAAATTAAACAAAGAAGAAATTCATGCACCGCGCTTGCAAATAAAAGTGGCGGCGCATTCTTATATGGTTGAACCAATTTTGGAAGAGTTTCGCGCTTTTCTAAAACAGGTTACTTTTCATCCGCCACAAATTCCTTTGATCTCAAATCTCAATGGTGATTTTGCAAAAGCAGATGAAATACAAACACCAGAATATTGGTTGAATCACTTGCGTAGAACAGTTCGTTTCGCAGATGGGATTGAAACCTTATTGAATTTAGAAAACCGTTTGTTCTTGGAAGTGGGCCCAGGACAAACGCTAAGCACATTTACCAAACAACATCCTGCACGAAAAAATAATCAGGTCATACTAGCCTCTTTGAGACATCCGAAAGAAACCACCCCCGATCGTTCTTTCTTGTTGAAAAGCTTAGGACAACTTTGGTTGTCAGCCGTACCTATTAAGTGGGAAAATGTTATCGCAAATCACCGTCGTATAACTTTACCAACTTATCCTTTTGAACGAAAACGCTACTGGATTGATGCCAAGCCTTTGGTCACTCAGCCACCTGCGTCTACAAACTATATAGTAATGAATGAAGAAAATTTACACAATGGAGCAGGGGAGTCCGTTGATCCGATCAGTAGGAAAGCGTATTTGATTGGAGAATTGAAAAACATTTTCCATCAGTTAAGTGGATTGCCAATAGATGATCTCGTCGATCATGCTACGTTTTTGGAATTGGGATTTGATTCTTTATTCCTAACGCAGTCTATTGCTAAAATCAAAAAGGCGTTCAATGTTAAATTAAACTTCCGCCAATTATTTGATGAAGCACCTACACTGGATAAACTTGGACATTTTATAGATCAACAATTACCAGCTGATGCTTATGCAAATGAGTTAGCAGAGTTGAATGCAGCGCAACAACCGGCACCGCCTCCAGCAAATATAGCTACCTCGGCACCACAAATTATTCAACCGCAAGCTCCCGTACAAAATGTTAATTTCCAAGCGTCTAACAATTTGGAAGCATTAATTCAACAACAGTTGCAAATCATGCAGCAGCAATTGAATTTGATGAACGGACATACAGCAACAGGGATTAGTGGAAATGGCGTAACTGCTACACCTCAGCCAGCTAGAGTGCTACCAACAACAAACAAAGTAAGCCATACACCAACAACAAATGTTCCTGAATCAAAACCAGCAAAGAAAAGTAGTGCTGCAACAGAAAAGGTAGTTATTAAAAAAGGAGAAGCATTCGGTCCATGGAAACCAATCGAGAAAAAGAGTAGAGAAAATCTGACAGAACGAGAAATAAAATATCTAGATGATTTGATCGAACGCTACGTTGGGCAAACAAAGAGTTCACAACTTTGGGTACAGTCACAGCGAAAGCATCTAGCAGATCCACGATCCATTGTTGGCTTCAACAAGATGTGGAAAGATATGGTTTACCAAATTTTGGTAGATCGCTCTAAAGGTTCTAAAGTTTGGGATACGGATGGAAATGAATACATTGATTTTAGAAGTTCATTTGGTATAAACCTATTTGGACACTCACCTGATTTTATTCAGGAGGCAATAAAAGAACAAGTTGACAAAGGCTTTGAATTGGGTGTACTGACACCACTTGCTAAGAAAGTCGCCGATCTAATTTGTGAATTGACTGGTTGTGAAAGAGCTTCATTTGTCAACACTGGATCAGAGGCACTTTCTGCCGCTATTCGTGCAGCAAGAACGGTAACTTACAAAGACAAAATCATCGTTTTTGAAGGAGACTATCATGGTATTGCAGATGAGTTGTTGGTGCGTTCCGTTATCCGAAATGGGAAGAACCATTCGATGCCAACAGCACCCGGAATTCCGCAATCATTAGTGGAGCAAGTCATTGTGTTAAACTATGACGATCCAGATGTGATCAAAAAAATAGAAGAACATGCTGATGATTTGGCAGCGGTTTTGATTGAACCCATTCAACCAAATTTACCAACGCGCCAACCATTCGAATTGTTTAAAGCCATTCGTAAAGTAACCGAAGAAAATGATATTGCTTTGATCTTCGATGAGATGATCACCGGTTTTCGAGTAGGTGTGCGAGGTGCACAAGGTTGGTATGGAATTGATGCAGATATTGTTGCTTATGGCAAAATACTTTCTGGTGGTTTACCAATGGCAGCAGTCGCAGGAAAGTCTCGCTTCCTCGATGTATTTGATGGCGGACAATGGCAGTATGGAGATGATTCCATTCCCGAAGCAGGTGTTACTTTCTTTGGTGGAACATTCTGTAAGCATCCTGTTAGTTTGGCGTCAGCTTATGCCGCTTTACTTGAGATCAAACGACGTGGACAACCCATGTTTGATGAACTCAACGAAAAAACAGCACGTTTTGCTGAAAGGCTAAAAACATTGGTAGAAACAACAAAAGTTCCCTTGCAAATTTTGTCAACAGCTTCTGTGATCGCCATCAAAATAACAGATAAGAATCCGCTGTCCGCTTTGTTTTTCTACTACATGCGACTCAAAGGAATTCACATAAAAGAAAAAGCAGCCTTACTCTCTGTTGCACATACAGAAGAGGATTTGGACTTTACGTATCGGATGTTCGAAGAGAGTATCAAAGAAATGCAGACGGCTGGTTTTTTTCAACTCACCGTAGCTGATGCCTTGGTTCACAACAAGATTGTGGCACCTCCAACAGCAAATGGTTTAGCTGCGGTTGATACAAATCATAAGGTCGACCAAACGATCATAAACGTTCCGCTGACGGAAGGACAAAAAGAAGTTTGGGTTGAACAACGCCTCAGCGATGGTGCCGCTGCTGCCTATAACTTGGCCTCCGATATTACACTTACCGGAAAGTTAGATGTTGACAAACTAAGAAATGCTTTACAACTTTTAGTGAATAGACATGAAGCGCTGCGTACGGTTTACGATAGTGAAACGACAACTCAAAATATTTATCCAAGTATTGAATTTGATTTGCCGTTGATTGATTTGTCTGTTTTAGATGAGGCTGAGCGCCAAAAACAATTTGGAGTGTTGCGCAATGAAGAAGTGGAAAAACCGATGGATATTTTTACGGGGCCATTATTCCGCGCAAAGATCGTTCGATTTAGTGTTGAAGAACATCATTTATTTTTAACAGCGCATCACGGAATTGCAGATGGTTATTCTTGCGGTGTTTTGGTAAACGATTTGAGTAAGATTTATACCTTGCTAACTGCAGGCAAAAAAGTGGAGCTAAAAGCACCCAAGCAAATCAGTGAATATGCAATAGAACGAGAAGCAGACTTGGCAAGTGAAGAAAGAAAAGAAACAGAAGCATACTGGATAAATGAATTTGCAGATGATATTCCAATCTTAGAATTTCCTACAGACCGTAGCCGACCAGCCACAAAAACTTATGGTGCAGATTCTGAAAAGATGATCATTGATGCACAGCTTTTTGATCAACTCAAAACAGTTGCAAACAAAGAAGGGGTCACCACTTTCGTAATGATGTACGCTGCTTTCCA
Source organism: uncultured Saprospiraceae bacterium (assembly GCA_937959375.1). Classification (GTDB taxonomy): domain Bacteria; phylum Bacteroidota; class Bacteroidia; order Chitinophagales; family Saprospiraceae; genus CALGLS01. The sequence continues at coordinate 4,884 of CALGLS010000104.1, read as the reverse complement.
ATCCTTTATTCAACGCTTATCTAACCAAGAAGATTTCGTTTTAGGAATCGTAGCTGCTGGACAGTCGATTGCTGGTAATCAAGATTTGGTAACACACGGTGTGAGTTTATTGCCAATTCGAATGCGCACCAATCCAGAAGAAACATTTGCAAAACACTTAAAACTAGCGCGAAACAAAATATTCGATGCCTTTGAATACCAAAATTATAGTTTAGGTTCTTTAGCGAAGAAACTGGATTTGCCAAGAGACCTGAGTCGCCAACCATTAATTTCTATTCTATTCAACATGGATTCTGAAATGGGGGATCTCAAATTTGGTGCGCTCAAGGTGGAGATGAATCCAATTCCAAGAAATTACGAAACCTTCGATATTTTTATCAATGTAAAACCAACGCAGTCAGGTGTTGAGTTTGATTGGACCTACAATAAAGATCTTTTTGATAAAGCGACTATCGTTCGCAGGTTGGACGAATTCAAAGTCTTCTTAAATTCAATTGTCAAAGATCCGTCGGCAAAGATTTGTCACTTAGACATTTTGCCAAAAAGCGAAAAAGATATTCTACTCGATGTTTGGACCGCAACAGAGGCACCTTATCCGGATGATTTGTGCATCCATGAATTGTTTCAACAACAAGTTGTAAAAACACCCAATCACATTGCTGTAGAAAGTAAGGATGTGAAGTTGACTTACGATGAATTGAACAAACGTTCCAATCAATTGGCTCGAGTACTGATAGAAAAGAAAGTGAAGCGTGGCGACTTTGTTGGAATTTATATGGAGCGTTCAACTGAACTGTTGGTTGGTCTGTTGGCGATTCTCAAAGCAGGTGGCATCTACGTGCCATTAGATCCAGGAAATCCGAAAGATCGAATTCAAGTAATTTTGGAAGACGCACAAGCGGAGCTGCTGCTTACGCGAACAAACATGATGGATCGCATTCCAGACGGAGCGAAAAATTTGCTCTTTTTGGAAAAGCATGATTTGAAAAAATACGACGATTCTAATGTAGATATAGGTTTGACTTCCAAAGATATGGCCTACATCATTTATACTTCTGGTTCGACTGGTCGTCCAAAAGGAATTGTGATTCCTCACAATGCAGTGATTGACCATAACCTTGCTATTGGCGAAGCGATGGGATTTGAACCAGATGATATTGTGTTGAGTGTCGCCTCCGTTTCTTTCGATCCATCGGTACAAGATTTCTTTTTGCCTTTGTTTGTTGGTGCACAGGTAGTGATTGCAAGTCAGCAAGAAGTCGTCGATGGATTCTCACTCAAAGAACGAATCGATAAATCTCGAATTACTTACATGCAAGCCACACCATCTACTTGGCGAATGCTTTTGATGGCAGGCTGGACTGGCAAAAATAATTTAAAGATCAATAGCATTGGAGAAGCGCTGACTAAGGAATTAGCCAATCAATTGTTGCTACGTGGAAAAGGGCTATGGAATTTATATGGTCCTTCTGAGACGACAATTTATACGACCTGTCGAAAATTAGAAGGCGATAGATTGTCGACAAAGATGGATACAGTTTACGAACCTGTTGGTTATCCAATCAAGAATGCGCAGGTTTATATTTTAGATAAATGGCAGCAACCTGTTCCGATCGGAGTAGCAGGAGAGATCTACGTAGGTGGAGTAGGGGTTGCCCCAAATGGTTATTTCAAGCGACCAGAATTGAATAAAGAAAAGTTTGTTACTAATCCATTTAATCCATCTGAAATGCTTTACCGTACAGGTGATCTTGCGCGTTATTTGCACGATGGAGATATTGATTTTATTGGAAGAGTAGATCATCAGGTAAAGGTCCGTGGATTTAGAATTGAGTTGGGAGAAATTGAAACTTTGATTGCACAATATGAAGGAGTGGGTGAAGTAGTTGTGATCGTACGAGAAGATCAAACGGATAACAAACGCATCGTTGCTTATGTGGTAATGAAGGAAAACCAACAACTAGATTATGCAAAAATAAAAACCTATCTCAAGGAGAAATTGCCGGAGTATATGTTGCCATCTGCCTTTGTAGAAATGGAGGCCTTTCCTTTGACAGGAACTTTGAAAATAGACCGCAAGAAATTACCAGTACCAGATTATTCGCGAGATGAGTTGGAAACAGGTTTTGTGGCAGCAGCGACAGCGGAAGAAAAAATATTGAATGAAATTTGGACGCGACTATTGGGTGTTGCTGAAATTGGTGTCAACGATAATTTCTTTGAACTAGGAGGTCACTCATTAATCGCGGTGAACTTGATGGCAGAGATTGAGAAAAAGGCAGGTGTTAAATTACCGCTTTCTACTCTTCTGGAAAATGCGACGATTGCGGAACTAGCAGAAGAAATTCTTGCAGAGCGACCTGTATTGACTCAAAAGGAAATGGACCAGGCAGACTCTGAATTGAATGAATTGTTGGGTGCAAATGGGAACCTGTCTGATCATCAGAAAATTGATGGTGGGAAGCAAGTGAGACAACAGATCAGGGTAAATGAAAGCCCTGCTAATCGACATCGAGCAAAGCGGAAGAAATCTTGTTTGGTACCGATTCGGAAAACAGGAACGAAAGATCCTATTTATTTGGTACACGGTGCTGGCTTGCACATTTTGATGTTTCAAACATTAGCAGCGCACATGGATAAAGATCAGCCGATCTATGCACTGCAAGCAAGAGGATTGAATGGAGAAGCAAGTCCGCTAGATCGAATAGAAGATATGGCAGCACATTATATTTCTGAAATTTTAGAACAGAACCCTGATGGTCCTTATCTATTGGCAGGTTATTCCTTTGGAGGTTTGATTGCTTTTGAAATGGCTAAACAGCTCAAGGCAATGGGGAAAGAAATAGGAATGCTCGGCGTATTTGACACTGTGGTTCGCGGACATTTGGCGGCAGGTGATGGAAAGAAGAGTTACTACGACCAGATGAAAGAATTGAGTAAAAAAGTAGGTTGGAATCTATCCACTATTGCGAAGAATCCAATTCCAAATTTGAAATACAAATCCCACGTTTTAAAGCGACGATATAAACGATGGTTGTGGGGACGAACACATGACGAGAAGAAGGAAGTAGAAAATTCAGAAGCAGATTATCTATCACTCGTTGATCGTATGAATCATATTGCATTCAACAACTACAAGATCAATCCTTATGACGGACCGATACATTTGTTCCGCGCAAAAGAGAAACGGTTTTATCTAGAAGATTTTGAGTTTTTGGGTTGGAAGCCTTTTGCAAAAGGAGGAATCATAATCGCGGAAGTACCAGGTGATCATTTGAATTTATTTGATCAAGAAAATGGACCTCAATTCGCAAAAGTATTGCAAAGATGCCTAGATGAATTGGCGAAAAACCGGAATGAAAATTTGCCTAATGGTAGACAAGGTAAGAATGGGAAATTGCCGACAATGTAGATGTGAGGTGGGAAGTGGGAAGTGGGAAGTACCCAATAACGTAGGGATCTACGCTTGGGTAAAACTTCAGAACGCTTACCTCATTGATTTGATCGTGTGGTGATTGAAATACGTTGAAGATTCATTAAATAAAAAATAGCTTTCAAAGTTCTAATGTAACCTAAAAATGCAAGAAGCAGTTCAAAATAAAATACAACTAACCTGTACCGATTTATCCGAAATCAATTGGATAAACCAAGTGTCGCATTGCTCAGAAAGAGAAGGACAACTTGACGTATGGATAGGTGATTTAACGAAAGTTACCGAAGACGAAATCATAATGTTGAAAAGTAAATTGCCATTTGATAAAGTAGAAAAGACAGAACGCTTTCGTTCATCAAAAGACCGTAATCGATATACGCTTGCTCATGGTATGCTGCACGAAATTATCAAACAATACACAGGAGAAGAAAAAGTAGAAATAGCCTTTACAAAATACAAAAAACCTTATCTGCCAAAGTTTCCGAAAATATCCTTCAACATGAGTCATTCCGGTGACCTAGTTGTATTGGCCTTTCGTTTTGATGGAATCGAAGTCGGAGTTGATATTGAATGTATTCATTCTAAAGTAGATACCCAACTAATTGCGCATACGCATTACCATTCAGATGAACTTAATACAGTTATAAGCAATACAAATCCACAACTCTTTTACAAGCTATGGACACGCAAAGAGGCACTGCTCAAAGCCATGGAAGTGGGACTCACTAGCGAAATAAAGAAAATAAATACATTGGCCTCTTTTTCGGACTTTGTAGGAGTAGGAGTATTAGCTGATTTCAATGGCAATAGTTATGATATTCAGTCATTTAAGATCGGATTGGATTATTTCGCAAGCGTGGCTACCCTTAAAAGTCCTCCTTCATATTCCTTTGTTCACTTTTAGTTAGCTAAATTAAGACATTTTGAGGAGTCTTTTTGGTGAAATGAACAAGAATAAACTATCTTTGTACTGTTAGAATTACACCCACACTACGCCTAAAACCGCTTTTACCCCATTTTAATTGAAATATCAAAAACTGATTCTAATTAAGTTTTAATTAATAGGCAACTTTCCATTTAATTTCTAAGCCCTTATTGACATTTGATCAAGTAATCTTAGCAGGATTATTTGAAAATAAACCAAACGTAACAAATCGCATTAATTATGTGGTTTTGAGCATTGGCTCAATGCACTATTTGAACACCAAAATATGAACTAGAAGTAATGATTTATTTACTTATTCGTTATAAAGCACAATCAACCTAATCACTAATTATGAAGCCCCCCAGCCTCACTTTAAAATATTATTTCTACAAGTCTATTTTGATTTGTACCATGCTCGCACTCTTTGCGGCACCTGATACCGTAATGGCGCAAACCATTCCGCAATGGGATCGCGATTTTGGCGGTAACATTTGGGAAGAACTTAACAGTGTAGAACAAACCGATG
>CALGLS010000103.1 GCA_937959375.1 uncultured Saprospiraceae bacterium | reverse complement strand
CATTTAATTGCAAATCAATGTTTTATGAACCTCGCGTCCAATTTTAGAATTCAGTTAGCTCGCTAAACTCATTAAAAAATTGTTAGCGAGAACCATAAACTCTTGATTTTCATAGGAAACTAAATTTAAACATGCTCTAATTATGACTGGCCTGAACTACAATAATTTGATAAAAAATATCATTTAAGTAATCAAATTCGATCATCAAAAGCTTAAACTACAATTATGAAGATCACAAATTTAATCGCTTTTGCTTGCCTACTTATTTTGAGTGCTTGTAATAAGGAGGATGACAGTAACAATAGCAACACCAATCCTCAGATGTCTTTCCAATTTAAATTTGATGCAAATCAAGAACGGCTCGATGGCTTTGGTAATCCTGCAACAATTCCGGACGGACATGCGGGACAGTCCCCAGAATTTAATAGTATGAGTGTACATTATATTGAGTTTGTTCCAAATCAATTGACTCCAATCGAAGGTGGCGCGGTTGTTTATACCGGTGAGACACAGACTGCAGAAAGTAGTAGTCAATTTGATGATGCGATCAAATGGGATGAAGCGATTGTAGCTGGAGCAGATCAAACTTTTTTGACACTTGACTTGTCTACACTTCCTCCGGGCACTTACGAATATCTTCGTGCCAGCGTAACTTATCAAAATGCGAATGTCAAATTTAATTTGAATAATTTACCTGCGCCATTACCAAGTAGTCTTCTCAATCAAAGTGGTACACTTGCTGGTTTCATAGGTTTTAATACGCACGTCGATTCTTTAATTGTAAAAAATCACACGGTCTATATCGGAGCGGATAAACCGCAAGGTTTTTGGGCTTTTGAAACTCAACTTGATGATCCTTACCAAGCACTTCTCGAACAATACGCAGACCCTGTCCAAATAGGACAATCACCTGCGGGTGCGACAACTGTTGTTAATCCATTAAGTCAATTTGGAATTACGCTTCCGCAGGGTTCTTGTATCGTAACTGGTGCTTTGTCAGAACCGCTGGTTATCACCGGTGAAGAAACAGAGGATGTAACGGTGACCCTTTCTTTTTCTGTCAACAAAAGTTTTGAATGGATTGACACGAATGGAAATGGAGAATGGGATGGGAATTCGAATTCTTTTGAACAGGTTGTGGATATGGGGCTTCGGGGCTTGGAGGTGGGTGTGAATTAGAATTAAAGAATGTGAATTAGAATTGGAATTGGAATTGGAATGGCCTTCTGACGTGTTTTAATTTGAATGGAAATGGGAATTTGCCTAGCCGATAAGATAGATGGGAGCTACCCTTAACAAAACATCTACGATTACAGGCCATTCTAATTCTAACTTTGATTCTAATTCTAATTCCTTCTCACCTCCATTGTTTCTTAAAACGCTTCGGGGCTTCTACCGAATTTGGTTTACCTAAATCAGCGAATTGTCCTTCTGCAAAAACACTTAAGGGAAAAAGACGATCGCCTTTCCACTCTCCGAAAATAACTACGGGTTTACCGCCGCTCATCGAGAGTAGGCTCCAAGCTGCTTGATCTTTTGTCTCTAACTCAATCTTATACTTTTGGTTATCTACTAAGTAAAACTTGGATTCATAATGCAAGGGGATGACTTGTGCTATCGCGCAGGGGAAGACGGTTAACCAAGGATTTTGCGAAAGCGCCTCTGCGAAAACGCCTTGCATATCTTGCACATTTTTGTAGGTAACAATTTGAGTAGATATCTTTTCTGGTGGATAGCGATGTTTGATGACCACTCGCAGTGGAAAGGCAGCGGGATAATAAACAACTTCTGCCTTTACTGATTCTCCTATCTTAAACGCGCCTTCAAAACCAGCGCCGGTATAATCGTAGTCCATTAGCAAGGCCATTTCTTGTGTTGCTTTTCCTTGCATCCAAACTTTGCGATAAGCTGCTTGATCTATGTTTACTCCCTGCCAATTACCAAGTACAAGCCAATCATCTGATATGCCATCTTCTTCTATCAAATCTTTTTTACGAACGGTGAGGCCTCCAACCAGTTGCATCTGTGTTTGAAGTAATTCGGGCATCTGCCCAAAATTTTTGAAGCCTTGTGTCAATAAATATAAGCGTCCAAATTCTTCCAGTATTTTTTCAGGCCAGTCGTCGGTTTTGATTTGTTCGAGGTAGCGAAGTTTATGAGCAAGTCCTCCAAGCTTAGCATCCACCATTCGAGCTGATATATCAGTCCAAAGTTTTGATTCACCATCGAGTACAGCCAAACCTTGGCGGATAATATCAAATATCCATTGTTCTAAATCTTCTGCTCCTGAACTCATCAACTTTAAGCGTTCTGCCTTTGACTTATTATGCATATGGAAAATGTGGTCTAAAATATTTGTGGCTTGATTGTATTACTTGATTGCCTCTATTGTTCACAAAAGTACAAATTAAAGTTATTTCAACTATAGTGTATCACCCTGTCATCAAACAATGGCTCAAATAAAAAGAGCTTACTAAAAAAACTGCATCTTAACTTCTAACTAAATTAACTAACTAAACATGATAACATTTCGAAACATTTTAAAAAGCTATCTTCCTTTGGTGACTTGCTTTCTATTATTAAACAATTCAAATCTCACAGCACAGGTTGATTACAAAGAAAATTTAACGGTCGTAGAGCATAACGTTGGATTTTTACTCACTTGGACGACTAGTTCAGAAACAAACAATCAATTTTTTGTAATTGAGCGTTCTCGAAATGGAGAAGCGTTTGAGACTTTGGAATCTGTAGATAGTAAGTATAATCGATCAGCAACCTCTTACAAATATGCAGATCTAGATCTAGGCTTAACAAAGGTAAGCTACCGACTTAAGCAGGTAAGCAAAAATGGAGACTACAGTTATTCCTCTGAAGTGAAAAACGAAAAGAATTTCGTTTGCCATTTTCAGGTAACCAAAAAAGAAAAGCTAAAAAACAACGTACTTCAAGTCAGTATCAATAGTGTAAAAGCAGGTGATTTGGAATATCGTTTAATTAATAATGCTGGAGATATTTTGCTTGAAGAGTTGAAGTCATTAAAAGAAGGATTAAATGATTACGTCTTAGATTTTCAGAATGAGGCAGACGGTGATTATCATTTGATATTCAAATTGGGCACTGAACTTGAATCCGTATATTTTAATAAAGTTACGAAAGATAAGAAAGCAAATGTTGCTAAGAAGGAGTCAGAAGTTAGTGGTGGATAAGGAGAGCTATAAGATTGAAAAGTGTGAAATAAAAAGTGTCCTAAAATCATGATGATTTTAGGACACTTTTTATTTTAGACCTCTGTAAAAGATTTCTAATTATAATTAGTAGCCTGGCTAGCTATTCGTTCTTCCGTTGCATTGGCACGTTCCATCGTTAGACTCTTGTCTATAGTAAAGAAGAAGGTAGCTCCATTACCTGGTTCTGATTCGATCCAAATTCTGCCACCGTGACGTTCAATAATTTTGTGGCATAAAGCCAAACCAATACCTGTTCCTTCATATTCTTGTTTACTATGTAAGCGACGGAATATTTCAAAAATTTTATCTTGAAATTCGGGTGCAATTCCAATTCCATTATCTGCTACTGAGAAAGTCCAAAAGCCTTCTTCTCCATCTTCATGTGAGGTAACGACAACTCTTGGTTTTTCATTTTTATTGAATTTAATGGCATTGTTGATCAAGTTGTAAAACACCATTCCGATCTGACTTGCTTCACAAAAAACGACTGGCAATTCCCTAATTTCTAAGTCTACATTTTTTTCTTGAATCCGCTGAGAAAGATCGCGCATTTTAATTTCCAAAATATTATTTAAATCGCCATCTCTTAGTACGATTTCCTTTTTTCCGACACCAGAGTAATTTAAAATACTGTCAATCAAGGCAGACATTCGTTTTACACCATCTTCGATGTAAAAGATAAATTCGTTAGCCGTGTCATCAATACTATCTTTATATTTCCTGGAAAGTAAGCCTACAAAATTACCAACAATCCGTAAAGGTTCTTTCAAATCATGAGAAGCAACGTAAGCAAACTGCTCTAGGTCTTTGTTATTTCTTTTCAATTCTTTATTTGATTCACTAAGGTTGGCAGTACGCATTTGTACAATTTTCTCAAGCTCTTCGTTACGAACTTCTAATCTACTTAGCAATTGTTGAACTTCATTATTCTTATCGTGTAGTTCTTTTGTTCGCTGTTCTACTTGTATTTCAAGTTGTTGAGAATTCCCTTTGAGAATACTCTCAGCTTCCATTCGAGTTGAAATATCTTCTAGTGAAACAAGTACCCCAATTACTTCTTTATTTTCGTCGAGAAGTGGTATCAGGTTTTGCTCCATCCATCGTCGAGTTTTATCTGACTTATCCTTATTTTCGACTCTATATTGGTGGTCATAAATAGGGATACCAGATTCCATTACTTTTTGCTCCATTCCTCTTTGATCAAAGAAATGCATTTCATTTTTATGGAACACACTCATGTTTTTTCCAACAACATCTAACTCTTCCGTAATTTCATGTGCTGCTAAAAATGCGTCGTTACCTCCAGACAGGCAATGATTTTTGTCAACCCAATAGATGTATTGAGGAATGTTATCCAATATCAATCGTACGAAATGTTTACTTTCTTCGAGTGCTTTTTCAATACGCTTCCGTTGTTTTATTTCATTACTTAGAGTTTCATTATATTCCAAAAGTCTTTGGTTTCTACTTCGAATTCCCTTGGTATATAGGCCTGCACAAAACAAGCACAACAAACAAAATGATATAAAACTAAGCGCTGCAAACCAAATCGTTTCCCAGAATGCAGGCTTCTTTACAATTGTAATTGCTGCTCCTTGTTCGTTCCAAACACCATCATTGTTAGCAGCCTTTACTTGGAAGGTATATGTACCGTGCTCTAGATTCGTGTAAACTACAGGAGAAACGGTGTTCGTGTAATTCCATTCATCTTCAAAACCTTCTAATTTATATGCATATCTATTTTTTTCAGCACGATTATAATTTAATCCTGCAAAATCAAAAGAGATATAATAATCATCATGATAGAGCGTATGCTCATCTATATTTATAGCCGATATTTCAGAAGCTCCTGTTTTGGAATTCATCGTTTTAATGTCTGTAATATAAACTGGAGGAATTGTTTTGTTTCTAATTATTTTGTCAGGGTGAAAACGAGTAATTCCATTTCGGCTTCCAAAATAGATATAACCATTATGGTCGACATAACTAGAATTTAGTTGAAATGTGTTATCACCCAAACCATCTTGCTCTTCAAAAACATTGAACATTTTAGTGTTGGTGTTAAAATAAAAAACACCTTCTGTTGTACTTCCCCATATTCGACCATCTTCTGTTTTCTCCATACTTTGAATCCAAAAGTTTTGACCATTCATATCAGGGTTGTCAAATTTCCCTGTATTCAAGTCATAAGTACTCAATCCGTTGGTAGAGCCAATGTATAACACCTCGTTGACTTCCTCTATAGCGATGGTTCGATTAGATGCAATAGTTGTCTTTGGATTTTTGTAATCGTAAAAGAATTTTTCGAAAACAAAATTATTTTTGTCCTTTAGATTAATTCGATTGAGACCATAATAAGTTGTCAACCACAAGTTGCCTTTAGAGTCAGGGAACAAACTGTTTATAGAATTATCACTTATGCTTGTATCATCTTCTGGGTTATGAACAAAACGAGTAACATTTCCTGTTTCTTCATCAATTAATATCAAACCTTTACTTGTTGCTACCCATATTCGGCTATAATCATCCTTGTACATACTTGGAGTAAATATCCAGTTTTTATCAGAGGCAATATCTTCTGATAACGGGAAGTGCTGTGTGTTTCTAGTTTTCAGATTTAGTTTTAGTATACCATCTTTCAAACCAAAATAAAGAAATTCATCTTTAGTTGGCAAGATCGTAAATACTTCCTTTCCTTTTAATTCGGGAATATCATCTCCCACAACTGTTTTTTCTCCACTTTTAAAATCATACTTAATTACGCCATTTAAACCACAGGCCAACCAGGCAATTCCTTCTCTATCAACATAAAGATTTTCTGATTCAATCAAATCAATTTCACAAATATGTAAGTCAAATTGATTAGCATACCAATTATAAATACTTAGACCACCAAATGTTCCTATCCAAATTAGCCCTTGTTGATCTTCATAAATAACTCCTGAGTTGTTATGGGCCAAAGATCCTTGATCATGTTTATCGTAAGTATAATCGTAGGCATCGATAGTAGGCACCTTACCGGGTTCTATTACTGGAGCATTTAGTGTTGGAAAATTTGTTCGATTAATTAAATTAACACCATTGTTGGTTCCTACCCACAGTTGGCCTTTTTTGTCTTCTAGGATATCCTGAACAATATTATTAGACAGACTCCCTTCTCTCCAGTGTTCGTAGGTAAATTGATAAAATACAGGATCCCAATTCTGACGATGTGAAACTGCTGATGCTGTAAATGGAAGATCCATAAATAACAGTCCTCCCCCATGCGTTCCTATCCAATATCCTTTTTGTTTATCTTGATAAATTGTCCAGACGTGTTGTGATCCTTGAACATCAGAAGGGAAAAAGCGTCGAAAAGTATTACGCGTAACATCACCATCTTCTGATGGCAACATCAAATGTAGTCCCTCCTCCCAAGTACCTATCCAAATCCAACCTTTATCGTCTTCCATTATTGAAAGAATAGCCCTTCCTTGCAAACTAGTAGAATCTTCTTTATTCATTTTAAATACAATAAAAGATTCTGTTTCAGGCTGATATAAGTTTAAACCATTTTCTGTACCAACCCACAATCGTCCTTCTTTATCTTCTAGAATACTTAGCACATCGTTATCACTTATACTTCCTACTACTTCTGGGTCATTTATAAATGTTTTCCATGTACCTGTGGGGGCATGAAAGCGTGTCAAACCTCCAAGACGAGTACCTATCCAAACATTATTTTTGCGATCAACAAAAAGTGAATGAATATCACTGGAGCGCAAACCACCTTCTACATCAATTGATGGTTTAAACACTTTTACTTTCCCTGGTGCTTCATAACGTGCAAGTCCATCATTGGTACCTACCCACATGAAGCCAAAACTATCCTGAACTATTGCATTAATATTATTATTTGGAAGACCGTCTAGTTTATTAATGTTATGAAACTTTAGCTTAGGTCCTCCTTCTGCAAAAAGCCCCGAATTGCCTGCAAAAACAAAGAAGAATATTAAAATAAAATAAGATTTCAATCTATTCAAAACTTGATTTTTTAAGTAGTCATAAAACTCTAAATACCTGATAAACCATAGACTTGCATTTTTTATTTATGCCTCTACTGTTTAAATGATTATTCTTAAATTGCATAAATGATGCCCATTTACTGCCATATGTGACAGCCATTGAAAACTCCTCCTTTCAAACAAATCATCTAATAAATCTGTATCTTGCGTTTTTTATCATTAAGAATTGTTTGACCTAATCAAATTCGCTTATAAACATTGACTTTCTCTTGATTTCTAAACAACTTCTTACACATTATTTCTACAATGATTCTTTCTACTGAACTAACTAACCGAGCCGATTCTAAATGCGAACTTTGCGCTACTCAGGCTGACTTGTCGGCTTATACTATTCCTCCAAAAGCCACAGATGATGCGGAAAATCAGATTGCTCTTTGCAGCAATTGTCTCAATCAGGTTCAGAATCCAGACCAAATTGATAATAATCATATGCGATGCATCAATGAAAGCATGTGGAGCCAAGTTCCTGCCGTACAGGTAATGTCCTTCCGATTACTAAAGCAACTTGAAAAAGAAAGCTGGGCCCAAGACTTACTAGGCATGATGTATATGGATGATGCGACCATGGAATGGGCTGAATCAGGGGCTGATGCCAAAATCATTCACAAAGACAGCAATGGAAACATCCTTCAAACAGGTGATAGTGTCACGCTAATACAAGACTTAAACGTAAAAGGAGCTGGCTTTACCGCTAAACGTGGGACTGCTGTTAGACGTATTCGATTAGTACATGATAATGCCGAACACATTGAAGGGAAGGTTGATGGTCAACAAATTGTCATCTTAACCAAATATGTGAAGAAAAGCTAAAAGTATAGTTTGTATGAAATCAAATCTTTAGAATTAAGGCTACATGCAAAGTTTACGCTTCCTAAATTTTGTCTCCTACTTTACCACATCTTATTTTCACTGGTCCGCTAAGCGACAGGTTTTGACAAAAGCAGACTTTCTCGTTCTTCAACTCTAGCTTTCAACTAAACAACTTCATATCTTGTGCTTTCTTAATGTCTTTTGGACACATAATTGCACGTTTAATCATTCATTAAAAATCAACAAAAATTTATTTCTTATGAAAAATATCTACTTAGGTCTTTTATTTGTTTTATTTCTAAGCTTTAATGCAAATGCACAGGAAGCTCCAGAAGTACAGAAAAGCGTCATTACAAAAATTACTGCAACTTGGTGTCCGCCATGCGGTGGATGGGGATGGGATTTATTCCATGATTTGGTGGCTGACAATTCTGATAAAGCCTTAGTTATAGCGAATCACTATAGTGGCTTATTAGCCAATGATACAGCAGAAGGGATTACTGATAATCTTGGAGCTAATGGACAACCAAAATTTTATATTGGAAATACAGATCAAGGTGCTTCTAGTAGTAACGCAGCTACAAAACGTACTGAAATTCAAAATACGATTGATGCAAATTATGCAACAGCTCCAGTCGTAAATGCAGGTATTCTTGCTACCCTTGACGGAACGGAACTTACCGTAAATACAAACACACACTTCTTTCAAGATGCTGAAGGAGAGTTTTATATCAATGCCTATATCGTTGAAAATAACGTGATTGAATTCCAAGCAACTCAAGGTGCAGGTGCCGTACACGAAAATGTATTACGTACTGGAATCCATTCTGATTTCTTTGGTGAACCAATCATTGACGGTGCCGTTACAGCAGGAACAGAATTTAGCCACACATTCACTACTGAGTTAGATAGCTCATGGGATCTAGATAACCTAACTGTTGCTATCATCATTTGGCAAAAGAACAATACAATTGGTACTTATACTTTTACCAACACTAACTCAACGAATACTTTTAGTGCTCCTGTAAAAGTGGTAGAATTTTCTGCTGACGAATTATCTATGCTAGTACAACCAACGGTTAGCAATGGAAATGCAACCTTGACTTTAGATGTTGCTGAAGCACAAAAGAATTTACAAATTGATATTTTCAATCAGCTAGGACAATTACAAAATAATGTTTTTAATGGTTCTGCAAATGTTGGAACACAAACTTTTGAAATTGGAAATAACTTGAACGCTGGCGTTTATAACGTAGTTGCTAGAATTGGTGATCGCGTTGCTAATGTTCGTTTTATTGTTCAGTAGAGAGGAAGAGATTTGAAGATGGAAGTCCGAAGACCGAAGTCGGAAGTTTTCCCGCTAAATGGAGAGCCCGCTAACGTATGATTCGTTAGCGGGCTCTTTTATTAAATGTCAATGTATTTACTGGCCTTTCACAATTCGTATAGACTCCGTGCCTTCATCACAGCGAATCTCTACAAAGTATGCACCCGGAGCAAAACCGGCGCCCAACTCTATCGTTCCACGAGTTGTCAATAGTTTATCACTCCATATTTTCTTACCTAGCATATCGTAAATAATTAACTCTGCATTTGCCAAGGCACCGATATCATAACGGATCGTAAAATTATCTATGAACGGATTGGGCCAAGCTGTAAAATCGCTAACCAAATGTAAGTTTTGACTACCATCAGGATTACTATCCCAAGTTCTAAAAAAGTCAACTGCAGCCTCATCAAAATCTTGTAATCGCACTCCAGTCGCTTCAAAAATAAATTCCATTTCTGAACTAAGTGAGATGTAGTCTAATATTTTAAATGTCTCTTCTTTCCATTCAGGAAATTCAATTGGATTGGAATCAAAACGTTCAATCAGTACGGTATCTTTTCCATTGTACATTTTAAAATCAAGATAAGCTTCTCCTGCAACTGGACTTCCTAAAACAGCTCCTTCGAAACTAGCAAACCAATAATAAAAAGAAACCAGTGGATTGTTCCAATTAGTCATATCAACTGTGGGTGAAACAATTCGGGTAAGCCCCTGAAGAGAAACAGAATTTATCTCTCCTCCATTGCCAGTTACTAGACAATAATTACCTTCATCTTCTGGTACATCTAAGTTAGGCGAAAGGTAAACCGAGACGGTATTACCCACTAAAAAAGCACCTTCTGGAACTTCACGTACCCAATCTCCTTTATCAGGTTCACCACTTACCGTCCATCCCAAATCAAGTAGAAAATTATCTTCGTAGCCTTCTTCTAGTTCGATGAGTATTTCCGTTCCATTTCCATCAATTTTTCGATTTGACAAATTAGTTTTAAAGCCCCATTTCCCTCCAATTAATTCATAGTCTGAGGAGTAAAAATTTTCAATAGAGAAAGCTCCGTTGGCATCTGCGGTCGCATTGTATTCATAAAATTCACTGTTCAATTCAACAACTGCGTTTGGAATACCTGCCCCTGCCTTATTATTCACCTGTCCCTCTAGAGTAATGGCTTCTAGTGGAGTCATCTCAATGTTCAAAATAGTCACTTGCCCATTTACAAAAGTGGCCTCTACAATTTGGTCTTCATAAAATATCGCTCTTGCTAAAACCTCAAAAACACCTGCTTCTTCTATCCCTGTTTTGTAATCTCCAAATCCATTTGAAGTCGTACTTCTTCCTGTTTCTAAAATCTCTATAAATGTATTATTTATGCTTGCTCCTGTCACCGCATCGGTTACCGTACCTTCCAAATAAGATGCTCGTTTATAGCTTGGTTCTACAACATACAGCCCTGTTTGTCGGTCTGAAATCAAAATCAACCCTGAGGGTGAAAAGGGATACGCTCCCCAGTCTCCAAAAAATCCGACATTGTCAGGAAGATAGGTATCGTAGTTGCCCACCTCTACTAAATTATCAGGACGTTGTGCATCTACAATCACGCAACCATCTGTGTAATGGGAAATAATTAAGTAGTCATTCAACACATGAACATTGTGAGGAATTGTGGCTTCTCCAATTGATGCCTCAGAAAAATATCGATCTAAAAGCTGGATGTTATCATAATCAGAAATATCATATGAAGTAGTAGAGCCAAAAGGTTTTTCATCTGTTGTAAAAAGCGTATTCCCATCATCCGACAACCATGCGTTGTGTGTAAAAGCAGATGGCGTTTCTTGACTAGCTAGCAATATAGAATTTGACTTATCACTTACATCATAAATCGCAAAAGCGCCTTCGTAAATTTCAGAAGCATACATCAAATTATCACGTACATAAATATCGTGTGCATATGGCTCAGGGCCAAATGCGACAAACTGCGGCATACCCGGCGTGGAAAAACAATCGATATAAATCGTCTGGCCACCTTCCTCAGATGTTCCTGCCAAATACCCATAACCGAATTCGTCAATAAAAATGTTATGCGCCGATTTCAAACCTTCTCCAGGTACATCCGACCAAAAAAAATGCGGTGCTGAATTGGGTAAATCTGACAAATCGATCACCGTCAAACCATCCGGACAGGCATCACAAACAGCATAGGCCGTTTCTTCCCAAGTTTTGATATCTCGCCAAGTCGTAGTAGATCCTTCTATGAAAAACAACTCTTCTGGATTCGCCGGATCTGCTAAACTAACTATGGAAAGCCCCCTTTGCGTTCCCACAAAAGCATACTCTGTTCCATCGGGAGCAGCGTAACCCCACACATCGTTAACACGATCTTCGTAGTCCAATTGACCGACTAATTCCATATTGAGTTGAGCGAATACAAAAGAGCTAGCAAAGCAAAAGACAAGTATACTTAGGATTGATTTGATTTTCATAAAATGAAGATCGGGAATATAATTTGGGGAATCAAATGGAAGTTTGAAAAATAGCGTGTGTGAGTCAATTTTGCGTGGTAAGTGGGAAAGTCGATCCAGGAAGTTAAACGTATTTCTAAACGCGGAGATACGGAGTTCCCGCTAACGTAGTTTGATGCGAGAGAACGCTGAGGTTTATTATTTTTTCATCGAATGACACACTTAAGTGGGGAGTTGGGGAGACCGAAGTCCGAAGACCGAAGTCCGAAGCTCTCTTCTGACGCGGGTATACGATCGCGGAAAACTTCGGACTTCGGTCTTCGGACTTCCTACTTCCTACTTCCTACTTCCTACTTCCCACTCCCTACTTCCTACTCCCCTCTCAATTCATCCAAACGACCATTTGCCATCAAAAACTTGGGCCACAAATCAGAGCGATCTAATGCCATCATATAATTCAGAATTTCTTCAAAAACGGGTTTCACCTTTTCGGAAATTCCATTGGTATTCAACCAAGAGAAAAAATGTTGGTAGCGAACTTGGACTTCAATCTTTTGATCTGCAGGCAGTATCTGAATATTGTAATGATCTGGCCGCTCCAAAATATTGATATAAATGTCTTCTGGTTCGATCATGTTCAACTCGAGGCATTGCTCGTAGAGGTCTGGGAGATGCAAAACATTTAAAACAGAAACAGTGGGTGAAATTTTAAACTTAACGTGTGGTAAAACTCGGATGCGTTCACGGTTGTCGACAATCTCTTGCCA
>CALGLS010000102.1 GCA_937959375.1 uncultured Saprospiraceae bacterium | reverse complement strand
GGTACATTTACTAACATCCAAAGCTTTTAGATCACCTAACATTGATGACTTTGCGAAGGTAAGAGTAAACGGTAGTAAAGCGGTTTTGCCAAATACAGAACTAACACCGGAAACGGCATTTAGTAGTGAGTTTACATTGGGGAAAACATTTGGAAATAATCAACGGTCACTCAAATTAAGTGGAACAGCTTTCTATACAAGTATTGAAGATGTCATCGTACGTCAGGCAGGTCTTACCCCTGATGGGAAACCACAAATTTATGTACCTTCAGAAGACCGATACTTTGATGTACAACAAAATTTTAATGCAAATTCGGGTACAATTAGAGGCTTCTCTGGAAACGCCTTTTTAAAAATGGGCCCAAAATGGGAAATGCAATCAAGCATCAGCCTTGTAAAAGGTCGTGTGAAATATATCGATGAAGAAATTGGAGTCGATACACTAGTTCCACTGGCACACATTCCACCAACTTATGGACAAACGAGTCTGCTGTTCAAACCTGGAAAATTCAGATTGGAAACGGTACTTAAATATAACGCGAGGAAAAGATTGGATGAATATTCGGTCAATAAAATAACGCTAAATGAGAATGGTCAAATGATCATTGATCGAGAAGGGACATCCGATAATATTGAAAACGCTATCGCTTATAAAGATCACACAACTGGTGGTGTAATTTATGAGGGACTTTATGGCTGGGCAACGATTAACTTCTATTCGTCTTATCAAATCAATGAAAAATTTAGCATTGACATGGCTATTGAAAATTTGACAGACCAACATTATCGTAATTTTTCATCCGGAGTCTCTGCTCCTGGGAGAAACTTTATTCTTACCCTTCGTGGGAAATTTTAATCATCCAATTCAAAAGAAAATCCTTCTTCCTTGCGATTAGAACAACTTTGATTTTGATGGCCATTTTGATTAAATCCCTAGGGCTCCTTCGCTTTATCCGCGATTTTCCACATCTAGTCTTAAAAAACCTTTAAATCCCTCTTAATTTTGTTAATTCTCCTCATATTTGCATAAATTGCAAGTACCGGATTATGAATATTTTGAGATAACCTATGTTGCTTTTTTGTGAAAGCAGGGTTTCACGATTTTATTTGCGACAAACACGCAAATCCTGCCTTTGAAAATCACCCTACGAATCAAAATGAAGTTTTTAAATAACTTCGATATAAAAAGCGCATTACCGTAAAATGAGGAAACGAGTTTTCATATTACTTATTGGATTACTTTATCTACTGCCTGTCTCTAGTCAAGAACTACCAAGGCAAGCGAAATTAGTAGAAGCCTTAAATTCATCCTACGATGAGTACAGACCCTGCGTTGTTCCTAACGGAAAAACGATCTACTTTTCTCGCAAAGGAGATCCGCTGAATATTGGAGGTGAGGACCACTACGACGTTTGGGTGGCTTTCATGAAAAGTAATGGAAACTGGGGTAAAGCCGTTAATCTAGGAACTTCCATCAATGATAAGTCTGATAATTCTGTGGTTGGCACTAATGTCAATGGGGATAAACTCTATTTGACAAATGCTCGATATGGATTAACCTATTCTCAAAAGAGAGGACGAACTTGGTCTATGCCTAAACCAGTAAGAATTGAAGGTCTCAAATTGGAGGGTACCAAAATTAATTTCCATTTAAGTGGGAATGGAATGGTCATGTTGTTGTCCATGCCTTCCAAAGATAGTTATGGTGGTCGCGATTTATATGTCTCTAGAAAAAATCAAGACGAGTCTTGGTCAGCACCTCAAAACTTAGGAACGGCCATCAACTCCAATAAGGAAGAATACTTTGCAGCATTAGCGGAGGACGGAAAAACCTTGTACTTTTTAAGTAATGGGCAAGGCGATGATCCAACGAAAGCGAATTTGTATATGAGTCGTTCAACCAATAGTGAACTGACCGAATGGGAAGAACCTAAGCCACTTAATATTGAATTAAACCCTCAAACAATAGGAAAATATTTTTCGATTTCGCCCGAAGGTGATGAAATTTTTTGTTCTGCCTCAGGGGCAAATGGTGATGATGAAATTATCAGTATTCGAATTGCATCGAAATTCCAATCTAATCCAACGATTGCTTTGTCAGGACATTTGATAGATGCTGAAACAGGTGAACCCATAAAAGGGGAAGTGAAACTTCAAACACTTTCGGTCAACGGAAAAATTCAACAGCAAGAAACAAAGAAAGATGGAAGTTATCGATTGGTTATTCCAAGAGGTAATGATATTGGGATTTATGCAGAGCGTTCAGGTTATTTTGCTATGAGCGAAACGATGACCTTAAGTGGACAAGAATTAGAAGAGTTGGATCAGGAAACGATGACTGCTGATTCAAAAGGTGATATCGGATTGCTTTCGCCAGAAGCGGAACAGCTACAACTTAGACTTAATAAAGTAAACGATGAATTTGTAAAACTAGCAAACCAAAGAAGACGAGAAGCGCAAGAAGCAGCAAAACAAGTTAGACGTACTAAAGGAATACAGCGAGATGTTGATCCTGAGTTAGAAAGTTTGAAGCATCGTTATGTTGCTATCACAGGGCAAGAGGAAGAAGAGGTAGAGACAGTCGAAGATGCGGATGAAGAGTTAGCAGCATTAAAACGTAAGTTTAGAAAACACAATGATGTGACCGAAGATAAAGGTCCAGTTCGAAAAGAGAATGAAACGGAATTGGAAGCGATGAAGCGAAAGTTTAATGAAGAGAATGATAAAAGTGCTGATGTGAATTCAGATGAAGAATTGCTAGACATGACTGTAACGCCTTCCGAGACGCAAGAAACGAAAAGCTTTGATGAATTGGTTGAAAATGTTTGGTATGCCTTGGAGGGCGAACTGGTAACTGAAGTTAGTCACGAACTAAAAACAGATCTCGTTTCAGAAGTGGCTTCTGAAATAAAAAATGATATGGATCCACTGACGCGAAAAGGTTATGTCAATAAATTTCAACGAATGGCAACGCTCATGGAATCTGAGTCGAAGAAAGAACTTCGTAAAAAATACAAAGCAGAGGTAAGGCGAGAATTGAAAGGTGAGTTAATGGAAGAGGTCGAAGAAGAATTGCGAGAG
This sequence comes from uncultured Saprospiraceae bacterium, assembly GCA_937959375.1. GTDB lineage: Bacteria > Bacteroidota > Bacteroidia > Chitinophagales > Saprospiraceae > CALGLS01. The sequence goes on along the minus strand of CALGLS010000102.1, from coordinate 2,381 downwards.
GCTTTACGCGAAGAAGTAAAACAAGAGTTGCGTTTAGCGCTAAGAGAAGAAGTACGCCAAGAACTACGCATCGAACTTGAGTACCAAATCAAAAAAGAAATTCTTGGAGATTTACAAAAAGAATTAAAGTCTCAAATTAGAAAATCAAAAAGAATAGATCGTACCCCACAAACACTTCGCTTTGATAACAATAAGGCGGTGACTACAAAAGGCAAAAAGATCTATAAAGAAAGAGAAGAGTTGGATATCAAGTTGTACAAACTAACTACTGGTCAAATCATTCCATTGAAAAATATTTTCTTTAAAGCTAACAAAGCCAATATAAAAGAAGATCTTTCCACTGATTTAAATCGAGTGTTAGATTTATTAAAAAAGAATCCAACAGCAAAGGTTGAGATTGGAGGTCATACCAACGGTTGGTGTAGCGTCGAGTTCGCAAATAAATTATCATCTGATCGAGCAGCAACTATTGCCAACTACCTAATTGAAAACGGAGCAAATGCTGATCAAATTGTTCACCACGGATACGGAAGATCACGACCACTTGTGCCAAACGATTCACTCGAAAATTGTAAGAAAAACCAACGTGTAGAATTGAAGATTATAAAAATATGAAGTTTATAAACGAAGATCAAATTGAAAGCTGCGCAGAAGTTGTGGGCAACTTAGAAGATTATGAAACGCTACTAACTGACCTTAGTAAAACGCAACCAGCTTTAGTCAGTTATCTGTATTCCGAAAGTTTTCAATCATTCACCTTAGAAGAACAACAATTGTTTCTATTCATGGCCTTGGTTATCTGGAAAGCTATTGACGGAAGTCACGAAGATATAGACGAACTTTCCGAAGATGATATCGCTGCGGCCGAAGAACGGAACTGGGAAATTCTACAAGACGCAGGAAAAGGTGGTTTTAGAGAACGACTAACACCGTTTTTTGAAGATTCTCCACAAGAAGACCTGCTAGCTTTTGTAGAAGATTCCGTAGTGCCAGATGAAGACAACATGGTGACAGAAGAAGGAAAAGAATATCTTTTCATTTCCATGAAAACCATTATTGATGCTTTTGCTGATGTGTTGGAAGAGGAAGGGGAGGAATAGGAATTAGAATGTGAATTAGAATTTCCTTCGACCGCAAAAAAATAAGAATGCTCAATTTGAGACTCCGCCACTCCTCCATATTTTTTTGCGCCAGCAAATAAAATGCCTCTGCGTTCTCACCCTGCGATCACTACATTAGCGGGCACTCAGCATCTCCGCATCTCCGCGTTGAAAAAAAACTAAAACGAATAGAAATTAGAATTTCTCTCGACCGTAGAAAAATAAGAAAGTACTACCTGTTACTCCGCCACTCCGCTATCTTTTTTTGCGTCAGCAAATAAAAACACCTCTGCGCCTCACCTTGCGATCACTACGTTAGCAGGCACTCAGCGCCACCGCGCCTCCGCGTTGAAAAAAACTAAAACGAATAGAAATTAAAACCTGCCAAGCGACAAACAGATGCCCCGCGTCCACAGTTAATTTTTTGCGAAAGCAAATAAATAAACCACCTATGTGGTCTCTAGTAACACCCACGATAACGGGCCCTATAAACCTATGCTTCTATGTTTTTTTAAATTGGAATAGCGGGATAGGAATTAGAATTAGAATTAGAATTAGAATTAGAATGTGAATTAGAGTTTCCCTCGACCGCAAAAAATAAGAATGCTCAATTTGAGACTCCGCCACTCCACCATGTTTTTTTTGCGTCAGCAATAAAAACACCTCTGCGTCCTCACCCTGCGATCACTACATTAGCGGGCACTCCGCATCTCAGCGTTGAAAAATTATAAACTGTTGTTATCCTGAGCAAAGTCGAAGGGGCCAACTTCTCAAACAAACTCTACCAACATCTTCACCAAAAAGAAACCATCATCTCCCTGCTTCTGATACAATGGCATCAAGATCAAAGAATCTTCCGGCGCAGTGATCGCACCTTTTTTATCATAGGCAAGCACATCACCTTTCTTCACCTTCTGAAAGTTTTTATAATTAGGAGCCATCTCAAAATCATCACCTGGTAAGATGCTGTGAATTGTAATCAGCTCCGCCACTTTAGGAAGGTCATTTGAATGTTGAATCAAAAGAGAGTCGTGCCGGTTTTCAACATGCTCCGGATCTACACAACCTAAAGTCCGCAAACAATTTGTGATCGCAGCAATCGCTCTATTGATCGACAATGGTTCGTCATGCTGCCCCGATTCAAAACAAACTCCAACAATATTGGCATCAAAATTTTCTTTACAGAAATATTGTAAAGTCGTTCCTTTTACGCCTTTCAATAAACCTTTAATCACAGGAGCATGTAACTCTACCGCAATACGCAAACTATCCGGATCATTA
>CALGLS010000101.1 GCA_937959375.1 uncultured Saprospiraceae bacterium | reverse complement strand
ATTTCCTCCGACTTCTACAAAACTGTCAATTTTGTTTTCAATCATGTTGAGCAAAGTTTGAGTCCATCTGACTGGAGAAGTCAGCTGTTCTATAAGGTTCATCTGTATTTCTTCCGGATCTGTAACTGCCTTAGCAGTTGTATTTTGATAGATCGGACATCTAGGAGCGTTAAAATTAGTTTTTTCAATGGCAGCTTGCAATTTAACTTTAGCAGGATCCATAAGAGGTGAATGAAAAGCCCCTCCTACTGCTAATACAATCGCTCGTCTTGCGCCGGCTTCGGTTAAAGCGGCAACTGCTGCATTAATTCCAGTTACTGAACCAGAAATAACTAGTTGACCAGGACAATTGTAATTGGCAGGAACAACCACTTCGTCAATGTTTGCACATACTTTTTCTACGATGGCATCATCAAGACCTAAAATCGCAGCCATTGTTCCTTCCACTGCTTCACAAGCTTCTTGCATGGCGAGTGCTCGTTGTTGTACTAGAGAAAGGCCTTCCTCAAATGAAATGGCATTTGCTGCTGTTAATGCAGAAAACTCACCCAAAGAGTGACCTGCCACTGCATCGGGTTTAAAGTCATCACCAGCTAATCTGGCTTTTATAATCGAATGAATGAAAATAGCGGGTTGAGTGATCTTGGTTTGCTTCAAGTCCTCTTCTGTTCCTTCAAACATAACGTCAGAAATTCGATAACCAAGAATATCATTTGCTTGTTCAAAAAGTACTTTAGCTTGCTCGTTACTTTCGTAAAGGTCTTTACCGATTCCAACAAATTGGGCTCCTTGTCCCGGAAAAAGATAAGCTTTCATGTGTGTCGTATTTTTAGTAAAAAATCATCCCGACCGGGTTGATTAATCTCATGGTGTTTGTTTAGTGTAAATTGGCAGCGATTAAGTTCATAAATTCAGATCTAGTTTCTACATTTTCAAATTGCCCTGTAAAAGCAGAAGTTGTTGTGACTGAATTTTGTTTTTGAACACCACGCATCATCATACAAAGGTGTTTCGCTTCGATAACAACTGCAACGCCTTGTGGCTTTAGTGTATTTTGAATACAGTGTAGGATTTGTTCTGTTAGTCGCTCTTGCACTTGCAGCCTTCTTGCAAAAACATCTACAATACGTGGGATTTTACTAAGCCCGACGATATGCCCGTTAGGTATATAAGCAACATGTGCTTTCCCGTAAAAAGGCAACATATGGTGTTCGCAAAGCGAATATAATTCAATATCTTTTACCAAGACCATTTCACTTACATCTTCTTTGAACATAGCTCCTTTCAAAATATCCTCAGGGCTGAGGTCGTAGCCATGTGTCAAGAATTGCATTGCTTTTGCAACTCGTTCAGGCGTTTTCACCAGACCTTCTCGCTCTGGGTCTTCACCCAATTTGCCAAGAATGTGGTGGTACTTTTTTACGAGTGACTTCGTAGTTTTAGCATCATAATGCTCTTTTTTTGTGTATCCCATGTGCGAAGTTTGTGTTTGTTAGACTTAATTCCAAATTTATTCACCGAAGTACTCGGCAAAAATGTTTTCAGTCTCCTCCAATCTAATCGAATGTAATTGACAGCCTTTGATATGTGGCTCCAATTCCTTCCATATAAGGATAACAAGATTTTCTGTGGTAGGTTGTAAGTTTTTGGGGATAAAAGCTACGTCAAGGTTCAAATTACTGTGGTCAAGTTTATCCACAATTAGTTCTTTTACCAGTGAGCTCAATTTTTTAGCATCAATCACAAAGCCAGTCTGAGGATCAGGTTTTCCCTTCACAGTAACAAAGAGGCTATAGTTATGGCCGTGCCAGTTCGGATTTGAGCATTTACCAAAGACTTCGAAGTTCTTTTGTTTGCTCCAATCTTCCACCCAAAGTTTATGGGCCGCGTTAAATCTTTCTTTCCTTGTTAAATAGACCATTCATTTTAAAATTTATCGGTCGCAAAAGTACGCAAAGAGTTGCAATAAAAGTGGCTATTTCCATTTCATTTACAACTCAATTGCTCTAAAAACTTCAATTAGCTTGAAAATACCAATTTAATCTCTTTGGATAGAGAGCATTCAAGCTTCAATTCTTACTTTGACTGAAATTAAAGCGTCCCTCATCCACGATTATTGGCTTTTAATCTATATTTATTCATTCTTAGTTAGAATTCCGCTTTTATTGAACTTGTGATTACATTTGCATTAAATAAGATGGAAACCAAAGTAAAAAAGAACCTGAAGGCAAAGCTGGTAGACTTTGTAAGTAAAAGAGTGGTATATCACCTAATCTTCTGGTTTTCTCTGCTCTTTATATTTCTTGTCGTTGACCGGGTTCATCATGGTTTCTTCCTCTCTTTGGTTATTGAGTCGATCAATATCCTTTTTTATGCGGTTGTCGTGTATTTCAATCTTTTGTATCTGATTCCCAACTACTTAAGCGAGAAGAAGTTTTTATTATACAGTGGTTTGCTGATTCTATCTGTCATCATCATCACTCCTATTAAGAATCTAATCTTATTCTTACTCTTTTCATTTATTCCATCGATACAAGAATCTTTGATCGTGGATCAAAAATGGATTTTCTTGACGACCTTCTTTGTAGCAGGCACTTCCACCATTCTTAAGATTACATCTGACTGGATGCGCTATCAGAGAGATCGGAAGGAGTTACAGACTCAAACTATGCAATCTGAGTTGAAGTTCCTAAAATCGCAGATTAATCCCCATTTCTTGTTCAATACCTTGAATAATCTTTATGCACTTACTTTAAAAAAGTCAGATAAGGCCCCTGAGATTGTAATCAAGCTATCTGAGATGATGCGATATATGCTCTATGAATGTAATGAAAAACGAGTTTTACTAAGCAAAGAAGTAAAATACATCCAGAACTATCTTGACTTAGAAAGCTTGCGTCAGAATAAAAATGTCAGTATTAATTTTGAGGTCATTGGAAATCCAGCTGATCAAAAGATTGCACCTTTGATGTTTATCCCTTTTTTGGAAAACAGCTTTAAGCATGGCCTTAATAATCAGATTGCGCAAGGTTTTGTCAACATTGTTTTGACCATTGAAGATAAGGATATCTTGTTTTTTATGGAAAACAGTAAATCTGGTAGCCTACCTGCTCAACATCACAAACGAAGTGGTGGAATTGGATTGGTCAATGTAAAAAGAAGATTGGAATTACAATATGCAGGCAAACATAAATTAGAAACCAAGGATAATCCGAATACTTACGCAGTCAACCTTGAGTTGAATTTATCCTAAAAATTCTTAAATTAATATTTTTTCGATGTTGCATACAAAATACTATCTTACATTCTGAAGTATAACAACGAATTTGTACTTTTCTGCGGTCAGCAGTTCGAATAATCAAGCTAAAACAAACAAAACATGATTAACGCAATTATTGTAGACGACGAACCTCTTGCACTAGAAGTTTTAGAAACCTACATCAATGAAATTCCTGAAATTAACTTACTTCAAAGCTGTAACAACGCACTGGAAGCAAACGATGCTTTGAAAAAGCACGATGTTGATTTAATGTTTCTTGACATTCAAATGCCTCAGTTAACTGGTATTGATTTTCTAAAGACTTTAAAAAACCCTCCGCTTGTTATCTTCACTACAGCTTATGCAAATTATGCGATTGAAGGTTTTGAGTTAAACGCTATTGATTATTTGTTGAAGCCTATTTCTTTAGAACGATTTATGAAAGCGGTCAACAAAGCATCTGAACAAGTTTCTTTGAAGAAAAATGAAGGGAGTTCTTCATCTTCAGCGGAAGCTGCTTCAACAGAAGGTGATCCGGATTTTATTTTTGTAAAAGCAGATAAGAAATTGATCAAAGTAAATTATGCGGATATCGTTTACATTGAAGGATTGAAAGATTACGTCATCATTCGAAAACATGATGGTTCTAGAATAATTACATTACAAACCATGAAGAGTTTGGAATCAAAACTTCCTGTACAGTTTTTCAAACGTATCCACAGATCCTACATCGTACAGATAGATCAAATCAGTGCTATCGTTGGAAACATGGTGGAAGTAATGGAAAAAGGTCAGGCCAAACATTTACCAATTGGGAAAAACTATCGTGACGAACTGTTGGCAATTGTCAATAAAAACCGTCTCTAGTTAGTGGACTTAATTCCTAAAGCGGTGCAGCTAAGTTGTGAACGCATTTTAGCTGCACCACTCCAAAGCATAGAAAACATCAGCGGGGGCGATATCAATCAAGCCCGCTTAATCAAAACAGAAAGTACGAATTCAGAACATGCTAGTTCTACTTACTTTCTAAAAATGAACTCCCTTCCACAGTCTTTGCACATGTTTGAAACAGAAGCAAAAGGGCTGCGACTTCTCCAGCTAAGTAAATCTATTTCCACACCTGAAATTATTGGTTTAGACGAAGTAGATGGTGTCGCTTTTTTATTGTTGACTTATATTCCACCAGCCCCTAAGACAGACACCTTTTGGCAAAACTTTGGTCACTCACTTGCCCTTCTCCATCGTGATCATACACATTCGCATTTTGGCTTAGACCATCACAATTACATTGGTAGTTTGGTGCAACAGAATAATTATGAAGCAGATTGGGTTTCGTTTTTTGTTAATCAACGAATTTCACCTCAGCTGAAAATGGCAGTAGATTCTGGTAAAATGAATACGCATCACATCAAGGGGTTTGATCAGGTTTTTAATAAACTAAATTTTTTACTTCCCAAAGAACCAGCCTGCCTTACTCATGGTGATTTATGGTCAGGAAATTTCTTAGCAAATAATCAAGAAGAAGTTGAGTTGATTGACCCTGCCGTAAGCTACGCACATCGTGAAATGGACATGGCAATGACCTATCTTTTTGGAGGTTTTAATCCAATATTTTATGCTGCTTATCAAACTACTTATCCTTTAGACAAGGGCTTTGCTGACCGAGTTGAGATTTATCAGCTTTACTATTTATTGGTGCATGTGAATTTGTTTGGCGGAAGCTATGTTCAATCAGTTGAAAGAATTTTACAAAAGTTTCAATAACCAATAAGTGTTCGGAGCTTCTAACAAGAGAAAAGGCACAACCTAAGCTGCGCCTTTCCTTATATCTAACAAACAAAACCAACTAAAAACCATATTCTGAGTTGCATAAAATCTCAATTCTAGTAGCACATTGCTTGTACTTATGCAAGTCTATGAGTGAAACGACTCTTCTACTTAAATCGCTGTTCCCTTTATAAAACTTTAACAATTATCCCCGAATTCATTGATCTTTTAGCCTAATCTGATTCAACCACACCTAGCATATTCAAGGTTTCGGAACACTTTATGCGATTTTTCGTTAATTTATTGTAATCTTTACACGTTAGTACAGAGGTGTCAGATGAGAGTAGTCGGAATCCGATTTTCTTGACTAGCGCTCACAGTAAAAAAATAAAATGAGTAATACAGATAAAGTAACTTTTAAGGATCTTAATTTTGAATCGACTTTGGACGAGGCATTGGATGCAATGGGCTTTAAGGAGCCTACTCCAATACAGACTTTGGCCATTCCTAAAATATTAGAGAACAAGGATATGATTGCTTGTGCACAAACCGGAACTGGTAAGACGGCCGCTTTTGTACTTCCTATTCTAAATAAACTAGCAGAAAACCCGAATAAATCTGGAAAAATCAATACGTTAATCATTGCGCCTACTCGTGAGTTGGCTTTGCAAATTGATCAGCAAATTGAAGGGTTTGCCTATTTCACAGGTGTGAGTTCTCTTCCAGTATATGGCGGGGGTGACTCTGGTTCTTGGGGACAACAAAAGAGTGCCTTAACCAAAGGTGCTGATATTATCATTGCAACCCCTGGTCGTTTGATCTCTCATATACAAATGGGTTATGTAGACCTTAAGCATGTAAAGCACTTCATTTTGGATGAGGCAGATCGAATGCTCGATATGGGATTCTTTGATGACATTATGAGTATTTACTCTAATTTGCCGGAGAAAAAACAAAATCTATTATTCTCGGCAACGATGCCTCCTAAGATTAGACAACTTGCCAATAAAATTTTGGTTAATCCTGAAAGTATCAGCATTGCTATTTCAAAACCAGCTGCGGGTGTCCTTCAAGGCGCCTACATTCTTTATGACAACCAGAAAATACCACTGATTAGCTCCTTATTGAATGGAAAGAAGAGCTATCCTAGCGTTTTGATTTTCTGTTCGACTCGTCGAATGGTAAAAGAGATTGCAAATACCCTCAACAAGACTAAGTTTACTGCTAAGATGATATCCTCCGATTTGGATCAAAAAGAGCGTGAGGAGGCTCTACTGAGCTTTAGGGCAAAGAAAACGCAGATACTTGTTGCGACTGACATCCTTGCACGTGGAATTGACATTAAGGAGATTAGTTTGGTCATCAATTACGATGTTCCTGGTGACTCTGCTGATTATGTTCACCGAATTGGTAGAACGGCACGTGCTGACACCACGGGAGTTGCGCTTACTTTTGTCAATCAGAAGGACCAACAACAGTTTGGAATTATTGAGAAGTTCCTAGAGAAGGAGGTTCCGAAAATTCCGATGCCACCAGAGTTGGGAGAAGTTCCTGCCTATGAACCGGGTAGACGAAGGTCTAGCGGGAAAGGTCGACCTCATAGAGGTGGCGGAGGTGGAGGAAGAGGCCGTGGTGGAAATCGTGGCGGTAGTAATCGCAATAGCGGAGGTGGACGTGGTCGCGGCGGCAACAACCGTGGCGGGAATGGTGGTAATCGCAATGGCGGAGGTGGCAACAATAGTAACCGCAATAATAACAATAATGGAGGTGGAGATAAACGAGATTAATTTTCTAGCTAGTTTTTAAATGAAAAATCCCGAAGTTCATCTGAGCTTCGGGATTTTTTGTTTAGTAAGGTGTTTTAGCCTCTACCTCATTACAACAACCTTCCGAGTCATAACGGAATCTTCACTTTTTAGATTCATCCAGTAAACACCATTCGGAAATGTACTTAATGGAATACTTTCATTTTTAATGACTTGGTCCTTTTGAAATACAATTTGGCCTTTGCTGTCAGTCAATTCAAGGGTGTAGAAAGTAAAGTTACTGGTCAAAAAATCTATGTACAACATATTATTTGCGGGATTGGGATAGACCTTGATATTTTTGGCCATTGTTTGTTCATCAATAGCCACAGAAAAAGGGTCTGAGTAATCAACTACTTGCGAATTATCAAAATAGAAACCATCGGTGGATAGTCCAAAGTCTGTGTCAATTTCAAATCCAATATAAATTACTGTGCTATCTGCCGTGACGATATTTTGTAAATTTATTCGTTCCTGAACCCAATGAGAATTATTAGTGTATGAGGGCTGGCCTACAACGTTGGTCGTATGTATACCCTGAAGTGGTGTCCAGTTCATTCCCTCATCAATTGAATACAAAACTCTTGCATAATCAGATTGCGGTTCGAATGACCATTTTGCATAAAACTCAAGCCAAGTATTTTGATCAGAATTTAGGACGATAGGATCAGTTGTTTGGATGATTGTATTGGAATTCGATGGTGTATTTTGATAACGAGTGTCCGTGATACAGTGCGCCCCTCCTACTGCATCTATAAATGTCGTGTCCCACAAACTTGAATTATTTACAAAATCCCATTGATACATGCCACTTTCACCGTCTTCCTCAAATAAGACATTTGCTTCACCAGCATGTAGAACAATAACTTCCTGATCTGATAAAACACCATCTTGATACACTTCGACATTAATTGGAATTTCTTGTCCAGGTAAAACAGGACTACTTAGTGTAAAAGAAAAAGGATTCCCAGTATTATCAGCAAAAGACCTCGGTGCTATATCGTCAAAATCCACTGTGCCGTTTGAAAAAGTAAGTCCAGGAAAATTACTAGATAATACAACTTGCACATTTTCAGCATCAAAACTAAGTCCACGATTTCTTAGCCTTATTTTAATCTCCGTTGTATTTCCTTCCCAGATTGCTTCTTCATTTATTTTTTCAAAATCTTGAAAACGAGCATAAGCTCCAGATATCCAAGTCATGTATTTCATTGCAGGATACATTTCTGTTACCCGATCACAGATATTAGTTGGAGACTCCCAAAAGGAATGTCCAATCTCTGGCGTATAAGCGACCACCCCTTCGCTATTCAAATAATCGTGCGTGGTTCCTGCCCCATAATAACCGATGGTTTGTACCCAGTTGCCATAACCTTCATAAAATTGAGGAATAAACTCGGAGGCATACTCTGCATAGTATTCGTATCGATCAAGATCATCGTTAAATCCATTTGGACAAAGAAAAACATCACTGTATGTGTGATTAGAAAAAGCAGCAGAAGGTTGAATCACTGCAGTGAAATCTCGGACTGTCTGCGTCTCAGGTTCTGAAAATGCACTAGTACCATGATAGAGATCAGAGCAGGGATCCGAACTAGATCCAGCAGGGTTGCCCCATTCATGCTCATAATTTCTATTGAGGTCAACGCCAAAACAACCAAATTCATTTACACTTCTATTCTTTCTCCAAAAACCACCTCCATTTGGGTTGGTCGTTTGGTTGTATACATAGCCGTCCGGATTGACAACAGGTACAAAATGTAATTCCCGGTTGTTGATTAAATAAGTAATTTCTGGATCAGAATCGTAGTTTTCTAAAAGTGACCACATATAAAAAAGGATGGTTTCGAGCCCCATTGGTTCTCTGGCATGCGTTAAAGCATCATAGTAAACAACTCCTTCTGAATCATATTCGATCGTACCGACATTGTCTGAAATTTTAACTGAATAAATGGTTCTACCTTCTACACTCAATCCAATTTCTGAAATCTGAACAATGTCAGGGTAAGTACTTTCCATTAAGGTAATGTGATCAATCATATCCTGATAACTATGATAGCTTCCCATCTCGCCAGTATCAAAATTACTAAGACCACAGACTACTGAAAAGCTAGGGTCAAGCTGGTCTAATAGCTCTTGGTAATTTACAGCTAGGTCCTCGATTAAAACTTCATGTACAACATTCAAATCATTCAGTAAAGCAACCTCTTCATGACTAATGGTAACTTCAAACATATCTTTTCCATGTTGGTGAACGTGATCTATTTCAAGACCATTTTCATTTAAATAAGCAACCATATTAGGTTGAGTAATTGGTATGGCAACACTGGAATATTTGGGTACCACTTGAGCCGTTAAAATAAAAGGAAATAAAAATAGGAGGAGGAAGGTCGTTTTCATAATTTTTATATTTTAGTTTAATGGTGGTATAACAAAAAGGTAGAAGTAAGAGCATGTTTAAATTTCCATTTAATTGCAAATCAATGTTTTATGAATCTCGCGTCCAATTTTAGAATTCAGTTAGCTCGCTAAACTCATTAAAAAATTGTTAGCGAGAACCATAAACTCTTGATTTGCATATAAAACTAAATTTAAACATGCTCTTAGATGTTATTTTTTACAAACCGTCAACCCTACTGCAACTGCCAAAATACAAAAGCCCTGTAAGTAATTAACCTACAGGGCTTTTTGTAAAATTGAGTGCGGAGGAAGAGGGATTCGAACCCCCGGTGCCCGTAAAGGCACGCTAGTTTTCAAGACTAGTGCATTAAACCAGCTCTGCCATTCCTCCTGGTTTTGATAGTTATATCAAATAGCGTTTCCTTTCAAACGCGGTTGCAAATGTATAGTTCTTTTTGGTAAAAATAAACCCTTAAGGGAAAATATTTTAAACGAATGATAAATCTCTCTGTTACTTAAATCACTTTCTTTTTTGAAAATTATTTAAACAACTGATAATCAATCAATTCTAAGCACAACCGCAAACCATACGATCTTTGCCTTGCATATCTTTTTTTAGTCGAATTTTTGAAAAACCTGCTGTAGCTAGCAAATTTATGATCTCTTTCGCATTATATTCATTCACTTCGAAGAAAAGTTCGCCTTCAGGGTTCAAATTTTTCTTGGCAAATGCAGCTATCTTTCGATAGAAAAGCAAAGGATCTTCGTCATCAACATAAAGCGCTAAGTCTGGCTCAAATTTCCGAACGGACTCCCCCATTTTATCCATTTCGCTACGCGGAATATATGGTGGATTGCTGACGATTATATCTGGATTCAAATCTGGCCATTTGGACTCATCCAAAATATCCGATTCAAAAAAGTAAACTTCTGAATTATTATTTGCTGCATTGGTTCGTGCAATCTCGATAGCCGCAGAACTTACATCACAAGCATATACCCCAAGCGAATGATTTGCTTTCTTTAGCGTAATTGGAATACAACCGCTTCCAGTGCCAATGTCTAGTACTTTGTAAGTCTTTTCGAAATGAAGTGAATCTAAAATCCATTGTACCAACTCCTCAGTCTCGGGGCGAGGAATCAAAACAGAGTTGTTGACTTTAAATTTCAAGCCATAGAAATCTGCCTGACCTAAAATATATTGAATAGGCTCACCTTTGGCTAAAGCTGCTTGGATTTCAGTAAGACGGGCTTGCTTGGTAGTATCAAAATTATCTTTGCGTTGGAAATTAGTGATTCCAAAAACATCTTCGAAGATAATACGAGCCAGACTGACTGCCTCACGCTCTCCGTAAGTTGCCTTTGAAGAGCTAACAAAGGCTTGATAAGCAGTAGCAATCTCCATTTTGGAAGGCTCTGTAGTTTTGTTTGGTTGGTTATTCGGATCTAGCACAATCTCATTTTCATATTTAGAAAATTCAAAATACGAAAAAGGTTCTATTTTTCAAGCGTTTGCTAAGATAATCGTCTTTTAAAATCATCATAATCAAATTCTCGAACGACATCTAGCGTTTCGTCAGCTCTCAAAATGGCAATCGCCGGATGTTTTACACCATTAAACATATTAGTCTTCACCATGGTGTAATGTATCATATCCTCTAAAATAATTCGATCATTAATCTTTTTTGGTTCATCAAAACTATATTCCCGCATAAAGTCACCTGCAAGACAACTGGTCCCTCCTATCCGATAATTAATTTTGCCAGTTAGTTGATCTCCTGCGCCTCGGATCACTGGTCGGTAGGGCATCTCTAAAGTGTCTGGCATATGTGCGGTAAATGAAACATCCAACATCAAAGTTTTGATACCGTGGTTTTCAACTACGTCTAAAACAGTCGTTGCTAAAAAACCAGTCTCCCAAGCAACTGCAGACCCTGGCTCCAAGATAATTTCTACATCATATTTTTCACGAAAGTCTTTTAGCAATTGGATGAGGTGATCTACTTTGTAACCATCTTTTGTCATCAAGTGTCCACCTCCCATATTGATCCATTTCAGTTTTGGAAATAGATGTTCATAGCGATCAACAAAGGCTTTTAACGTACGCTCCAAAGTATACGAATCAGATTCACAAAGCGAATGAAAATGCAAACCTTCTATACCTTCTGGCAAACCATCTTTCACTTGACTGGCTGCCACTCCTAGCCTTGATCCTGGTGCAGCTGGATTGTACAAATCTGTTTCAACTTCTGAATATTCTGGATTAACTCTAAGGCCACAAGAAATCTTGCGTTCGCTTCCTTGTACCTGCTTTTTATATTGTTGATATTGGCTCAGTGAATTAAACGTCATGTGAGAACTGTAGGTCATGATCTCTTCAAATTCATTTGGCATATATACCGGAGCATAGGTATGCGCATACGTTTGCATCTCTTCGTAGCAAAGCCGCGCTTCTGCTAAAGAACTTGCTGTTGCCCCTCCCAAATACTCTCGTACAATTGGGAATGCCGACCACATGGCAAAACCTTTGAAGGCCAGAATGATTTCAACTCCAGCTTCATCCTTCACTCGTTTCATCAACTCCAAGTTTCGTCGAAGCAATTGCTCTTCTAAGACAAAACATGGACTTGGAATATTTTTAAAATCTATACTCATTGAATAATTTTAGTGCGTTTTAATTTGACACTTCTATGTTTGATCGAGTAACTAAAATGTATTTTTCCTATGACAGGATTAACAAAATTATCAGGATTTTTTATTCTTCAAAAGCTACGCTTTTTTTGAAAAAAAAATTCATGTTTTCGTTTTTTGAGTATCATTCAAAAGAGTAAAATTACTATTTATCAAATACAGCAATCGAGCAATCCTGTGAATCATGTTAATCCTGTCTGAAAAATTTAGTCAACCTTAGGATAACATTGCTTAAACTTCCAAATCCACATCAAACGCTTCATGCCATTCTAAACCATATTCTCCCAACTTCGCTAAAAACGGATCAGGATTAAACTCCTCTACATTAAACACACCAGGTTGTAACCATTGTTTGGTCATCATCATTTCTGCACCTAGCATGGCAGGTACACCAGTTGTGTACGAAACACCTTGCGCCCCCGTTTCATTGAAAGCCGCAGCATGACTACAATTATTCCAGATATAGTAAGTACGTTCCTTACCATCTTTGATACCTCGGATACGACAACCAATCGATGTTTCACCTACATAATTATCTCCAAGCGAACCTGGATCAGGTAAGACCGCTTTTAAAAACTTAAGTGGAATAATCTCTTGGCCTTTGTACATAACAGGATCAATTCGGGACATTCCAATATTTTGAATAACACGAAGGTGTGTCAAATACTCATCTCCAAAAGTCATCCAGAAGCGTGCACGTTTTATGGTTGGAAAGTTTTTGACCAATGATTCCAATTCTTCGTGGTACAAAACGTAAGAGTTTCTTGCACCAATGTTTGGATAGTTGAGTTCTTTTTTGATTTCGAAAGGCTCGGTTTCAACCCACTGACCATT
>CALGLS010000100.1 GCA_937959375.1 uncultured Saprospiraceae bacterium | reverse complement strand
TTTTAAATGTAAAACCGCAAAATGATAAACCTGTCGGGCCGCCAGGCGGGAGTCAAAATGTAAAAGTTGCCGAATACCGTGGCAAACAAGATGTATTCGCGATCGCGGGTAAACTTTTACATTTGAAATTTTGCGGTTTTACATTTTACATTTAGTTCCTTTTTCGAACGCAAAAATCAATTGCTGGTCGGCCTGTTAAGTCCTTTATCCAAGGGGGGCTCGAATGTATAATTTTAATGAAAATCAACTTGAATGGTATCTTCTACTTCAAGTCCGAGTAGGCTGGCTGCTTTACCCATGTTGATGGCAATTTCCAAATACCCAGAGGCGTTGAAAAAGCAGAGCGGTTCGCCTATGGCAACGTCGTTGTAATATTTTGAAATTTGTTTGATGGGATTATTTCGTTTGAAAAACACCGAAAACTTTCGACCATCTCTTACTCGCTCAAAAGACGATTTTGAAATATTAGAAATAACATTTTCATAATTGTCGATATGCACAATTGCTCCTCTGATTTGAGTTGCACTCACCACTGGTTGAAAACTGATCCGTTCTTCAATCTCATCAACCGGAAAACCAATTTCATTAAAAGGCATCCCTCCTGTAATGTGTCGAACTGCTTTTGCAAAAATGTGTTTGATCGGAAAACCATCTTGTCCTGCAAAATCTAACTCATAAACATCTCCCTCCCCTATTTTGTCAAAAAGCAAAGAGAAGATTCCATTATCTGGACCAATAAAATAATGTCCTGCATAACGAACAGCTAAAAAACAGGGTTGCTTAGTTCCATAATTATTGATACTCACAATATGAACCGTACCTACTGGGAACTCAGCAAAACAATTTTTTAAAATGTAAGCTCCCTGAACTATATCATAAACATTAACGTTGTGACTGATGTCAACAATGTTAAGCTGCTCATCCTCGCTGAGAATAGCTGCCTTTATGAGACCAACATAAAAATCCTGAAGGCCAAAATCAGTTGTTAAAGTTACGATGGGCATAAAGATTGCAGAATTTTAACCTAGTAATTGTTTAAATGAAGTTCTTTAAAAATTCCAAGTATGCTTACGAAATGCTTTTTTCATTCAACTCTTCACCTTTTTTAATGTCCGTAGCGATGCTATGCACAAGAAAAAGAGCTTTGATTTGAACGAAAACGCTATTTCTCATCGTCACTTCGAATTCTTAAACAACTTCAACGTTAGAAATCAAAAATAGTCCCTATTTTGCTGCAAAATAACGAAGTTGTTGAAGAACTTCAATAACAATTTGCATAGAAGTTATCATTACAAGGGACTTTCTTAGGGAAGTTTACCTTTCAAAACTCATAACTATCCCATTTTTTAAGTCTAAAAAAGGCTTAAAAGTAGGTTGACACAATTAATTTAATATAGACTTGATGATCTTTTTACCTCATACTTCTTCAAAAATACTCGCCGTAGCTAAGGCTATGTCTGCGTTTTTTGAATCGTCTGAAACAAAAATATCTATCAAGTCTATTCCTAAAACAATTAGGTCAAACTACTTAATGGACTTAAATATCCTTTACTAAACTCTTTTAAATATCATTATATATTGAGTGAAATAATCCTTACCATCGAAGGAGTCGACCCAGTTGAACTCTATGGCAGAAATAATGTCAAACTTAATCTAATAAAAAAAGCGTTTCCAGAGGTCAATATCACCTCTCGTGGAGAGAACGTCAAACTTTCAGGCGAAAAGAAAGATACACAAAAGGTTAAATCCATCATTGAGAAAATGGTGCGTATGCTAAAAGAGCAACATGACTTATCCACACAGGTCGTTGAGGATCTTTTGAATGGAGGCAATCCATACGAAACCAAACTTGGCAACGGCAACGGCAATGCAACCATTGTACATGGTAGAGAAGGCAAACCTATAAAAGCCAAGACACACAATCAAAGAAAATTGGTACAGGCAAGTGAAGACAATGATATTGTTTTTGCGATTGGGCCTGCAGGTACAGGTAAGACGTATACTGCTGTTGCGCTAGCCGTTCGGGCGCTTAAGAATAGACTGGTTAAGAAAATAATCTTGACTCGTCCGGCAGTAGAAGCAGGTGAAAACCTTGGTTTCCTTCCTGGTGATTTAAAAGATAAAGTTGATCCATATTTACGACCACTTTATGATGCGCTGGATGATATGTTGCCGCTTGAAAAACTCAACTACCTAATGACCAACCGTATAATTGAAGTAGCACCGCTTGCATTTATGAGGGGTCGTACGTTGGACAATGCATTTATCATTTTGGATGAAGCTCAAAATGCTACGACGACTCAGTTGAAAATGTTCTTGACACGTATTGGTCCTTCTGCTAAATGTATCATCACAGGTGACTTGACTCAAATTGATTTACCATATAATCAAAAATCTGGTTTACGTCACGGACTAGAAATACTTAGCGATGTAAAAGGAATTGCGTCCATCTACCTTTCTGCAGATGATGTAGTTCGACACCGATTAGTAAAAGAGATCATTAAGGCTTACGACAAGCACATCAATGATCGTCGTAAACAACGCGAGGAGGAAGACAGACTGGAATCAGTGCGACGACGGGAGGCTAGAGAGAAGCGGGAGAAGAAACAAGAGGAGGAATAATTTTATTAAGACCGAAGTCGGAAGACCGAAGACGGAAGACCCAGTTTAACGCGGGCTCTACATTCGAAGGAAACTTCGGACTTCCGTCTCCGGTCTTCCGTCTTTTCCAAGCCATCCAAGCATGACCAACAAAATTTCAATAAAAAATAAAACCCTAAAAGGCACCATTGTACTAAACGGATCAAAAAGCATCAGTAACCGCGCTTTGATCATTAGAGCATTGAGTGGTCATGATTTTAAAATCAACAAGTTGTCGAACGCAGAAGATACGGAGACACTTGATCGACTTTTAAGATCTGATGAAAGCTTGCTGGATGTAAAAGCAGCGGGTACAACTTTTCGTTTTTTGACGGCTTATCTTTCGCTTCAATCGGACACGCAGATACTCACCGGTTCTGCTCGGATGAAACAACGACCCGTGGGACCACTCGCAGATGCACTGCAAAAACTCGGCGCTACTATTCAGTACCTTGAAAAAGAAGGTTACCCGCCTATTAAAATCGGTGCACCTAATATCGGAGAGAGCAACCGACTCAGTATTGATGCGGGAATTAGTAGTCAGTTTATTTCTGCTTTGCTCATGGTTGCTCCAAATCTTCCGAATGGCATTGAACTCGAATTAGTGGGCGATATCGTTTCTCAACCTTACATCGACATGACCCTCAATCTGATGGGCTACTTCGGCATCCAATGGGAGCAAAAAGAAAATATCATTTACATAAAAGCACAAAAATATCAGTCACGCGATTTTACTGTTGAGGCAGATTGGTCAGCAGCGTCTTATTACTATACGCTTGCTGCTTTGGCGGATGAAGCTGACTTGCAGTTGGATGGTTTGTTTGAGGCATCGGTGCAAGGTGATGCTGTGCTGGCGGAGATGATGACCTTTTTTGGAGTGGAAACAACGTTTAATGAAACGGGAATCCGGTTGCAAAAAAAGATGAAAGTCGAATTCCCGGAAACTTTTTCTTATAACTTCTTAAGCTGTCCTGACATCGCGCAATCACTTGCGGTCACCTGTGCTGGACTTGGCGTAAAAGCTGACTTTACTGGTTTGCAAACTTTGCGAATTAAGGAGACGGATCGCATTGATGCACTAGAAAAGGAGTTGGCTAAGGTTGGCATTTCATTTTCAAAATCGGAGACGGATGCTTTTGCTTTTTCTGGAAAGGCTGTGCTGGACTTACCTGAGTTTGATACTTATGAGGATCATCGGATGGCGATGTCTTTGGCAGCGCTAGCTTTGTATGGACCGGTGTTGGTCAATGAACCAGATGTGGTACAGAAGTCTTATCCTTTGTTTTGGAGGGATTTGGAGCGTTTGGGATTTTTGGTGGAGACCGCTTTATGAACTTAGGCTTTATCCAATAAACCCAAAGCAGTCAATATTCCCTTAGCCTTCAACAAACATTCTTCATATTCCAACTCCGGCTCCGAGTTAAAAACAATAGCGCCACCAACTTGGAAGGAAAGGTATTTTGCGACAGCATTATACAAAACTGATCGGATCACTACGTTGAAATCAAAATCACCATTGGGACGAATATAACCTACCGCTCCCGAGTACAATCCTCTTCTACTTTTTTCGTATTGCTCGATCAGTTGCATACTCATTACTTTGGGAGCACCTGTCATGGAACCCATCGGAAAAGCATTGCGAATGGCATCTACAAAATGTACGTCATCACGTAGTTCACCACTGATGGTGGAAATCATATGATGTACTTGTTCGTAGGCATAGATGCCAAAAAGTTCGTCTACTTTTACACTACCCGCTTTGCAACTACGGGATAGGTCGTTGCGAACCAAATCCACAATCATTACATTTTCTGCTTGATCTTTTTCACTTTTGGAAAGTATATCCTGAAGTTGTAAATCTTCTACTTTGGACTTTCCTCTTTTAATGGTTCCTTTGATGGGTTGGGAAATTAATTTGTTGCCTATCTTTTTGATGAAACGTTCAGGGCTGGCGCAACAGAGATATTTGTCTTGCCATTTGACGAAGGCAGAAAAAGGTGCTTTACCAATATCGTTGAGTAAGAGGAATAGTTGCTCAGGGTTCATGTCGTATGCTTCCGCAAAAAACTCTTGGCAAAAATTCATTTCATAAATATCACCTTCTATGATGTGTTGCCGAATGGCTTCAACTGACTTTAAGTAATATTCTTTTGAAAGGCGAGCTTTCACCTCAGGTTTTTTGGTAATAGCCTCTACCTTAATTGGGTTTGTCTTTTCTATTTGTTGGAAAACCATTTCTGGCAAAGTAGCCTTAGAATGGATGGTCACATCATCTTCAAAAATTTCGATGACGATTTCTGGTTGGAAAAATAACAAATCCGGCATACCAATGTTGTCCTCGTTTTTAGATGACAATCGTTCTACCTCATTTTTCAAATCATACGCCATAAATCCGAACAACCAATCTTGCTTTTGCTGATGTAAGTTTTTTAACTGGTCGAAGGCATTGATG
The DNA here is from genome assembly GCA_937959375.1 of uncultured Saprospiraceae bacterium. Classification (GTDB taxonomy): domain Bacteria; phylum Bacteroidota; class Bacteroidia; order Chitinophagales; family Saprospiraceae; genus CALGLS01. Next base: position 8,666 of record CALGLS010000100.1, on the reverse strand, counting down.
GATGTATCGTTCGCTTCTTTGACAAGCGTTGCTTTTTGGCCAACAGCGATGAGTCCTTCATGCGAATGCTGTGGATCTTCTTTATAGGCATTACTATCTAGGTAACTAAGCAATTGGAATTGGCTTGCCCAGGCAAATGCTTTTTGCTTGAACAATTTTAAATCTTCTATTTTGAAGGTATGCTTAACTTGACTAGTTACCGAGTTCATTTATCTGTTATGTATGTTTGTGTAAAGTTAAAGAATCTAGACCTGCAATTGTTCAAAGTTTTTGCTTTCAAATAACTAATTTATAGTTGAGACGTAAAAAAAGAACCACAGAGACAGTTCTATGATTCTTTTTTTATGATGAAGTTGTTTCAAAATACTTCTATCCTATTTCTAATATTTTTAACTCTACGCGTTGATTTCGTCTTCGGTTGGTTGGCGTATTATTAGGATATTTTGGTTTGGTTTTGCCATAGCCTTTATAGGTTACTCTTTCTTCTTCAATTCCTTTTGAGATGAGATAATTGGCTACTGACCGAGCACGTTCTTTTGAAAGTTTATTACAAAATTTATCTCCACAGCGATTGTTTGTATGTCCTCCAATTTCAACAACTACTTTTTTATTTTCATTTAAGAAATCAAAAATTTCATCAAGTAATGGAAGATCTTTTTCTCTAAGGCTAGAAGAGTCAACTTGAAAATAAAGCTTCTCTAATTTTATTTCTTGCCCAACTCGCACTTTTTTATTCAACTCTGTTATTAGTTCTTTTTTCTTTGGAGGTTTTGGCGTATTTGGTTCAGCCTTCACAACTTCTTTTGGCTTCTCTTCTTTTTTAGGTTCTTCCTTTTTAGGCTTCTTACCTGGCTCTTTTTTAGGTTCAACTTTCTTTTCAGGTTCTGTAATACTCGCCAGTGGCGCGTCATCACATGGGACTGGCTGAATAGCAGATGCATTATCTATCAAAACATTACCATTGTAAGCAAACATCACAGGTGTTTTCCAAAAGGCCTCAATTAAAATATAGGAATAGTTTCGAGCTGGCTCTAAACGAAAGTTGTAATTCATCCATTCGGTGTTAGTGATTTTTGGAGACTCATCCAACATCTCTAACTTGCTACATCTACCAGAACCTCCCCATATCCGAATCACAGCACCTTCTACATAATCGACAGGCATATTCGTTTTTCGACTTACACTTTTGTAGACATCAGAATGAGCCAAACTAAGACTAAAATTATAACACTTACCTCCTTCCATCGGTTGTCTCAATCGCTGGCTGATTGCCTCATAGGTATCGTTATCTCGAACGACCATTCCCACATAAGTTTTTCCTTCATGAGCTTGTAAGGTAACGTCAAAGAAAGGGCCTACTCCAGGAGGACTTGGTTGAACATCTGGCGCTGTCTCTCCTGATTTACCACAGTCAAGCCAACCTCTTGGTCCTGGTCCTCCTTCCACACCAACATGAGGTATATCTTCAAAAGAAGGATTACCAAGTAGTATAGGATCTCCCAACTGAGCAAACAGATCAGAAGAAAAGGCCATTAAAGCCAGAAATATAAAGGTGAGAGTTTTAAAACGATTCATATCAGACTTGAGTTGTTGAACATGCTTTGAAATTAGTAATTCCACTATTTAAACTTTCAAAGTTATAGACAAAGTATGTCAGATCATTGACGATCTACCCTAAAATAAGGAAAACTGCCTATAGATAGCAACTTTTTAAATGTTCCTTAACGAATTGGGGGTGAATGTGAATTAGAATGCGAATTAGAATTAGAATTAGAATTAGAATGGCCCGATAACGTGAAATTCGCGAAAGAAGAAACATTCACATTCTAATTCACATTCACATTCACATTCACATTCACATTCACATTCACATTCTAATTCTAATTCTAATTCTTCCACTACTAGGTAAACGCATTAAACCCAGTAACATCCATTCCCGTAATCAACAGGTGGATATCGTGGGTACCTTCGTAGGTCAGTACTGTTTCTAGGTTCATCATATGACGCATACATGAGTATTCATTTGTGATACCCATACCGCCATGAATTTGCCGTGCTTCACGAGCTATCTCCAATGCCATGAATACGTTGTTTCGCTTAGCCATTGAAATCTGAGCTGGTGTTGCTTTTCCTTTGTTTGCCAAAGTACCAAGACGCCATGCTAATAGTTGCGCTTTAGTAATCTCGGTAATCATCTCCGCTAGTTTCTTTTGTGTCAGCTGGAACCCACCAATTGGCTTACCAAATTGGATACGTTCTTTTGAATAACGCAATGCTGAATCGTAGCAATCAAGTCCGGCACCTATTGCGCCCCAAGCGATACCATATCGAGCTTTTGACAAACAAGTCAAAGGACCTTTCAAACCTTGTACATTAGGCAATACATTGCTTTTAGGAACTCTTACATCTTCAAAAACAAGTTCTCCTGTAATGGATGCACGAAGCGACCATTTTCCGTGAATTTCTGGTGCAGAAAATCCTTTCATTCCTTTTTCTACGATCAAACCTCTGATGATTCCTTCTTCATCTTTTGCCCAAACAACGGCAAGGTCTGCAATTGGTGAATTGGTAATCCACATTTTAGAACCGTTAAGAATATAGGCGTCTCCATCATCCTTAATATTTGTAATCATACCTGATGGGTTAGAACCGTGGTCAGGTTCGGTCAAGCCGAAACAACCGATCAGTTCTCCCTTTGCCATTTTAGGCAGGTATTTCATTTTTTGTTCTTCAGATCCAAATTTATAGATTGGATACATCACTAGAGATCCTTGCACAGAAGCCATTGATCGGATTCCAGAATCACCTCTTTCTAACTCTTGCATAATGATACCGTATGCGATTTCATCCATTCCACCACAACCGTATTTTGCGGGTAGGCTTGGGCCAAAAGCTCCGATATCTGCCAATCCTTTAAACAAGTGCGTTGGACATTGTGCCTTTTCAGAATATTCTTCGATGATTGGACTAACTTCTTGTTTTACCCAATCACGTACAGCGTCACGCGCCAAGATGTGATCCTCTTCCAAAAGCTCATCCAATACATAGTAATCATGCCCCTGATACTGGTCTTCACGTGCTCTTTTCTGAATAGTACCGTTTTCACTATTTTGCATAATATTTGAATTTTTAATTAATTACGATTAAGAAAATATAAGTAGTTCGACAAAATTGTTTGATTTCGTCTGCAGATGATAATTTGTAAACGAATATATTGATACAATGTTTACATTTTGAAGTGAGTCGTACTAAACTATTCGTTTATAAAAGCAGTGCAAAAATACGTATTTAGTACCAATCTTTCCAGTGAGAACCATGTCGTCTATTGTAGATAGAACAATTCTTTTTCAGTACATTTGATCTTTAGCTAAACCAATGGCTACAAAAAAGCATAAAAGCTTCAATAAAATGAGCCTTTTATGCAAAAATGATCTTAATTCTTATTCACCTAAGCCAATAACGAACATGGGATTAATTGCCTTAGAAGGCCTCCAATTTTATGCCTATCATGGAGTTTATGAGGAAGAAATGCTCATAGGTAACCGATTTACCATTGATGTTTATATAGAAACTTCCTTTCAAGCAGCTGCCCAAACGGATGATGTTTTCCAAACCATCAATTACGAAACAGTATTTTTAGTCTGTCAAGCAGAAATGCGCAAACCAGTTAAGTTGATAGAAACCTTAGCTCAAAATATCATCTGGGCGCTAAAACATCAGTTTAATAACATCCAAGAAGTAAAGATTCGCATTGGCAAACAGAATCCCCTCCCCCACGCCAAACTCAAGAATGTGTATGTGGAGGAAAATGATTCTTTCTTGTCGCAATGTCCTCGCTGTAGTGGTGGTTTTCTTTGCTATGGTGATGAAAATTGCTGGTGTCAAGATGTACAGATTCATAGTAGAACCCGTGAGCAACTGAGAGAACAATTTAATGGTTGTTTGTGTAATAATTGCTTGAATTTTTACGCTGGATAAAAGATTCATTATCAAAGCTATAATCGTAGAATACCTATATTTTCAAAGCGTTCCTCAGTATCCTCAAAAAACTTTATTATTTCTATAACACGTTTATGGTTAAGTATTTGCGTTACCAAGTCACATCTGCCCAGTCTAAGTAAATGATAGGGCTAATTATATCACAAAAACCTTTATCTAATGTTTAAAAAAATATTGTTTTTACTCGTAGTACTACAATTCACCGCTTGTAAAGAATTACAAAACCTAGCCGGTTCTATGCTGGAAGATGGTGGTGAACTTACTTCCGCTCAAATTGGTTCTGGACTAAAAGAAGCTTTAACACTCGGAATAAGTAATGGAGCTGATAAGCTTTCAGCAAAAGATGGTTTCCTAAAAGGTGCCTACAAAATTTTACTTCCAGAAGAAGTACAAAAAGTTACTAAGAAACTGAAAAACATTCCTGGCTTCACTAATGTGGAAGATCGAATGCTAGAACTTATTAATAGAGGTGCAGAAGATGCAGCAAAGCAAGCAAAACCTATTTTTGTTAGCGCAATCAAATCAATGACCATTCGTGATGCAATGGATATTTTGATGGGCGACAATAACGCGGCTACTAATTACCTTAACCGTTCAACGAACAAGCAACTTTACTCAGCTTTCAAACCAGAGATCAGAAAGTCAATGGATAAAGTGAATGCAACAAAGTACTGGAAGGATGCTGTTACAGCATACAACAAGATTCCTTTTATTGAAAAAGTAAACCCAGATATTAACGACTACGTAACTGGTAAAGCACTTAATGGTTTGTTCTCAATGGTTGAGAAAAAAGAGTTGGATATCCGTAAAAACGTTTCGGCTCGACCTACTGACTTATTGAAGAAAGTTTTTGCTAAGCAAGACAACAAATAGGAAGTTAGAATTTCAATCGAAGTGGCAGTTACAATATGCACTTCTATCGTAATTTTTGAATTAAAAAACCCGCTTGCGTGTAATCACGTAAGCGGGTTTTTTAATGAAGTTGTGTTGAAATCATTTCAATTCTAACTTCTACTTTGACTTTAACTCCTAGGGCACTTCATCCTCAATGCCACTCACCAGTCGTTTTACAATATTAAATTCGCTCAAGAAAACTCGCGCCATTACTCTCAGTACCGTATAGGATGGTATTGCCAACACCATTCCTTTTATCCCACCGACTTGCGCGCCCATTAACACAACGATGAAAATTTCGAGCGGATGTGCTAGTACACTATTGGAAAAAATATATGGTTGCAAAAAGAAATTATCAAGCATTTGCATAGCTCCGAAAACGCCTGCGACTTTTAATAAAAGCGGCGCCATTTCTGAATAAAAGTCAATTCCTATATTGGAAGAAATAGTCACAAAAATTCCGAAAGCAGCTCCCATGATGGGACCGAGATAAGGAATAACGTTTATCAGTCCTGCAAAAAATCCAATTAACAAAGCATTTTTTATGCCCAACAATCCTAAGAATACGGAAACAAAAACGGTAATAACAGTAATCTGAAGTAACACACCAGCGAAGTATCTTGTCAATAACTTAGAGATACTATCTATTGATTTTTTAACATGATCTTCGTATTCTCTAGGAGCAATGGCTGTTAAAAAATCAACAAATAAACCTTGTTCTTTTAGAAAAAAGAACGTGATGAATACAACAGAGAAAACTGTAAACAATAAATTTCCTGCCATTGAAAAAATCGAACTAAAGAAGGTCCCTATTCGGTCCCACTGAAACCATTTCCTAAAAGCATTTTGAATTTGCTCACTTGGTGCTTCGCTTTGTTCTACCAATCCGATTTCAACCAACCAGTTACTCATCTGATTCAAAGGAACTTCTAGTGTTAAGATAAAATCAGAGAAATCAACACTTCCCAAATTACGCGTTTGATCAATAATAAGAGGAACAAATAACCAGACGAGTGTAACCGATAAAACAAAATAAACCAATAAGGTGAGGACTGCTGCTATATTAGGTCCAACCTTAAACTTTCCGACCTTCAACTTAGATTGGAAAAATCGCATGAGTGGTTGACCAACCATAGATAAAATCCAAGCAATCAGAACATAGCTTACAATATGAGTAAAGTAATAAACCAAGGCAGCAAGTATGAGTACCGAAACTGCTATAGCGATATATTGATTACGTAATTTCATTTAGTTCTTTTCGACAATTTGACTAGAGTAAGGGTTCTAGAATAGTCCAAATATTTTCTGCCACAATTTTATGTCCTTCCTCTGTAGGATGAATTCCATCTTTGAGATTCAATTCAGGTACACCTCCTACCTTGTCTAGTATAAACGGAATTAAAGCTAAGTTGTTGGCTTTAGCCAAACGAGGATACATAGCTCTAAATTTTCCGGTGTATTCATCTCCCATATTTGGTGGAGCCTCCATACCTGCCAACACTATTTTAGCAGTAGGATATTTAGCTTTCACTTTATCTATGATACCTTGTAGATTTTTTTCTGAGCTTACTGGATCGACTCCTTGTAACGCATCATTTCCTCCTAACTCAAGAATAAAAACATCTATTTTTTGTTGGTCCAATATCCAGTCTACACGACTAAGTCCTCCTGCTGTTTTATCCCCGCTAATTCCAGCATTCACAACATTATAATCAAGGTTCAGTGTATTCACTCGTTTTTCAATAAGACCAACAAAAGCCTCGGCCGGATCTATTCCATAGCCAGCAGTGAGGCTGTTTCCAAAAAATAAAATAGTCTTACTTTTTGTACTTTTTTTAGCTTTCTTGATAATTTCTGGCGCTTTGACGGGTGTATTGCCCTGTTGGGGCTTGGTTTTTGTATTAGAGCTACACGATATTATTAATGTAATGAGTATACTAGACAGGATATATATTATTCGATTCATAGTTAACTGCTGTTTTATTGACAAATGTAGTATTGAACTTGTTGAAAACTTGAAAGAAGCAAAGAAGTTATAAGCTTCCCTCTAATCAAGCAAGTTGTAAAAATTATTTATTTTAGGTTTTGCAATGAAACTGTTTAAGTTTAAATTAGTTTAATCAACAAATACTTATTCACTAAAACGATCAAGTAATTGCTTCTAATGTCTAAATAGACTTCTATTATTTGCTGTTTTTACAATTAAAAGCAAACATTTAACAGAATATCTAGTATAACACTTAAGATTCAGTCAAGGGATAAAGTAATGATGAATAACCAGAAAGTTAAAAAAATTTTACTCGCAGAAGATAATCTTGCGGATGTCGAGTTGACAAGGCTCGCCTTTTCAGATCTATCTCTTCCAATAGAATTGGTACATGTTAACGATGGCCAAGAACTGCTCAATTATTTAAATGACGCTGAGTTATCTGATATTGCACTTGTATTATTAGATTTGAATATGCCGAAAATCGGAGGTATTGAAATCTTAAAAATGATGTACGACGATCAAGAGTACAAAAAACTTCCTATCGTAGTTCTTTCTTCTTCTTTACACGAAAACGATATTATTACTTGTTATGAATATGGGGCAAATGCCTATGTCAACAAACCTATTGACATCAATGATTTCAATACTGTGATTTCTTCTATCGCTAATTTCTGGGTAGAGATTAATCTGTTACCAGTGTTTAATACGACTAAGGTCTAAGTTTATTTCTTTTCCAAAAATTTAATATTTCGTTTTAGTCCACTGTACTTTGTACGTTTGACTGCTGATTTTCTGAACACCTTTCGGAACACTTCTTCTGTTATTTCCTCCCATTCATTTTTTTTCATTTTCAAGAGGTCTTCATGTGGTTCAAAATCATTTTCTTGATGTGGTTTGGAAAAGCGATTCCAAGGACACACCTCCTGACAGATATCACAACCAAAGGCCCAGTTCTCAAATTTCCCTTTATAACTTTCCGGTATTGCTTCTTTCAATTCAATGGTGAAATACGAAATACATTTACTTCCATCAAGTATGTATCCATTTGAGTCAATCGCATCAGTAGGGCAAGCATCAATACAACGTGTACAGGTTCCACAAAAATCTTTCATCGGAGCATCATAATCCAATTCAAGATCTATTATAAGTTCAGCTAAAAAAAAGTATGACCCTTGTTTTGGATTAATGAGCAAAGTATTTTTTCCAATCCATCCATTACCACTTCGCTTAGCCCAGTCTCTTTCCAACACTGGAGCCGAATCAACGAAACAGCGACCAGACACCCCTCCAATTTTTTCTTCAATAAATTGCAATAAAGATTTTAGCTTTCGTTTAACAACAAAATGATAATCTTCACCAAATGCATAACTTGCTATTTTTGGTGCGTCCGGATCTTCTTGTTTTTGACTAGGGAAGTAATTATAAGTAAGCGAGACAACTGACTTTGCGCCTTCTACTAATTTGGTAGGATCTACTCTTTTCTCAAAATGGTTTTCCATGTACTGCATCTTTCCATGCATTCCTTGATTCAACCACTGCTCTAAACGACGAGCCTCTTCTTCCATATACACAGCCGCTGCCATGCCTACAAAATCGAAGCCTAATCGCCTTGCTTCCTCTCTGATGAGTTGTGATCTTTTCGTCGTATTCATGAAAGGATGAAATAGATGCTATCGTTAATCTTTCAAATTAGAGTATGCTAGTTTACAATTTGCAATTTTGCAAACTTCAACATAATTTTTTTCTGTGGGTTATCAATCCCCTTAAAAAAGATGGTTGCAAT
>CALGLS010000099.1 GCA_937959375.1 uncultured Saprospiraceae bacterium | reverse complement strand
ACCAAAGCCATCAATATCCATAGCACTTTTAGACACATGGTGTATCATACGTTGCAACACCTGCGCTTCGCAAGCATAGTGATTGTCGCATCGCCAAGCCGCTTCACTTTCTGCTCTAACTAGTTTTGTTCCGCAAGAAGGACATACTTTTGGAAAGTCAATTACTTGCTCTGAACCATCACGTAAATCCTCCATTGGTTTTACAATGTAAGGAATAACGTCACCAGCTCGCTCGACCAAAACGGTGTCTCCTATTCGAATATCTTTACCCGTAATAAAATCTTCATTGTGTAAAGAAATAGAAGATACCGTAACCCCCGCCAGTGAAACTGGTTCAATCTTAGCGACCGGGGTAATCGAACCAATTTTACCAATTTGGTATTCGACGTTTATTAGTTTAGAAGTTGCTTGCTTTGCTTTAAACTTAAAGGCTATTGCCCAACGAGGATGATGGCTGGTGTAACCACATTTTTCTTGTAGCTCGAGGTCATTCACTTTGATCACCATGCCGTCAATTTCATAAGCGTAGGTATCTCTCTTTTCTTGCCATTCCATACAAAAATCAGCGACTTCTTTAATGTTCTTACAAACTTTTCGTTGTTCTACGGGTATCATAAACCCAAGATCACCGAGTAATGAAACAGCATTGTCGTGATTTTCCAATCGCATCATTTGGTCCGCTCCATTTTCATCTACAGCATAACCTACTTGATATAAAAATGCGACCAGGCCTCTTTTGGCTACTTCTTTTGGGTCCTTCATTCTTAGTCCACCAGAAGCAGTATTCCGAGGATTCGCAAATAACTGCAGACCTTCCGCTGCCCGTTGATCGTTCATCTTATCGAAGATATCTTTCCGAATAACAACTTCCCCACGAAGTTCTACTTTACTAAATCCTTTTTTAGAGAAAGCTGCTTTTAGTGGCACTGAACTAATGGCTCTTGCGTTCAAAGTTATTTCTTCGCCAGCGACACCATTTCCTCGAGTCGCTGCTCGTACCAGTTGGTCATTTTCATAAAGGAGTGCAATACCTCCACCGTCATATTTTGGTTCCACCACATATTCAATAGGCGCATCTTCTGATAGGCCCGTGTTTTTGCGGACACGCTCATCAAAGTCTTTTAGATCTTCAGCGTTGTATGAGTTATCTAATGACAACATTGGAATCATGTGATCCACTGATTTGAATTCGTCGATGAGGTCGTTAGAAACTCGTTGAGTTGGAGAGTTTGGCGTAAGCAAGTGAGGGTATGCCTTTTCGAGTGCCTCTAGTTTTTTGTATAAATGGTCGTATTCAAAGTCGCTGATTACTGGAGCGTTTTGAATGGAGTATTTCCACTCATGATAAACGATTACTTTTCGAAGTGATTCGATTTGAAAGGTAGCGTCCATCTCGTTGTTGGCGTCTGGTGACTTCAACAAATTTTTCGATTCTTCAACGAGTGATTTTTGTTCGGTTGCACTGTACTTCATAATTTAGAATACGATTTTAAACGAATGGAAATATTAAAAATCGTAACTATTCAACTTGTCTTCTAGATTTCCCCTTTACTTACCTTCTGTCGTAATTTGGAACCATATAGGCACATAGAACACATAGACCAATCGATCGAACTATGCGTTCTATGTGCCTATATGGTGAAACTCGATTAAGAAGGAATCAAGTAGTTATCATCCAAGTTGAACTGTTACAAAAATTCATGCTGCAAATTAGGGAAACCAGTTCATAAAAAAAGATTCTGTGCCCTATAAAAATAAAAGAGCCTCGGAAATAAATTCCCGAAGCTCTTTTATATAGAAGTTTAGTACGCCTGTATCACAAACGATCCTGTAATACTTTATTTCTTGAGTATCTGCTTGCTTGCATATTTGCCATCTTTCAACAATTGAACCGTGTAAGTTCCTGTTGTTAAGTGTCCCATTTCAACTTCCATTTGATTGTCTCCTTCTGCAAGGTCTACAACTTCATTGGAAAGTACTTTTCCTAATACGTCAATAACTCTAAGTTGGTATTCGCCAGCTACAGCCGTTCCTACCTTTAGGTTTAAAGTTTCCTGTACAGGGTTAGGGAAAGATTGCATGTCAACATCTAGTGTCAAGTCTCTTATTGAAGAAGGTTCTCCTTCTGAGAGTGTTAATGTGTTGGTACTTCCAGCATCACCACTCGTCATTCCATTATCGTTGACACCTACACCTACGTAGTAAAAAGTAATATCGCCTGTCCCTTCTGCAGGAGCAACCCAAGTCATTTCAAATACATTACTGGTACTTGCGCCAGCATGTTCTGCATAAGTTCGCCCGGTATTAGCAGCTGTCGCAACTTGTACGTTTGACGAGACATTGTTCCAATCAGATACTTCAGGTCCATCAACCCCTTCAGGAGCATTTAGACATAAAACCTGAAAACCGAATTCTGCAGGACTACCAGCAACAACATTATTCGTAATTGTAACCGTGTAAGTTGCTCCAGGTGTGTATTCATCGTTTGCGATTGGTGTGCCTTGTGCATCCGTCATCTCAAAACTTTGAGTAATCTGAATATCAGTACCATTGCCAGTGTGGCAAGACTGACAAACTCTAGCAGCACCTTGAAACATCTCATCACCAGGAGCGCCTGTGTTTCCCCAATTAGCAGCACCTGCTCTTCCTCCGCTACTCGCGGTAAAAAGTGTTAGGCTGATGCCAAGAAAAAAGATCATGTAAATAAATTTGAATTTCATACGCAGAATATTTTTTTTGGATTAAGAAGTTAATAAGATTATTTAATATGGTGTGTTCAATACCTAGTTATGCAAAATGAAGAAATAAACTCAAAGAGTCTAGAGATAGCAATGTTTATAAATAGAATTGTCTGTTCTAAGGCAATCAGATCAAGAAGAAGTATATATCAGGATCTATCTATTTTCTTTGATTCAGGCCAGCTCCATTCAGGGTTCTTACCAATAATCCCTTTCATCTCATCTTCGATAAATTGAAAATTCTCTTCTTTATCATCTGAGGCAAAAAAGGGCTTGCTGAAGGTGACAATCTTATTTGGCCAATCCATTTTCATTAAAATAATTGGAACATTTGCTTTTAGTGCAATGTAGTAAAAGCCTGTTTTTAATTCTTTTACTTTTTTGCGTGTTCCTTCCGGAGCGATCAATAAGGCGAAACGCTCGTTTTCGTTATAAAGTTTCGCCACAGCGTCAACAAAATTTGTGCTTTTAGAACGATCTACCGGGTAGCCACCGAGATATCTAAAAATACCTCCAAATGGAGGTTTAAATAGACTGTCTTTTCCTACAAAGTTGATTCTAAGTTGAATCACGGATCGAACCAAAATACCTAAAGGGAAATCCCAATTAGAGGTATGCGGTAAGGCAATCATCATGAATTTTTTAAGATCCTGCGATACACTACCTTCAATTTTCCAGCCCCAAAGGGTCAATATGAATTTACTTATTTGTCGTAACACGAGAAAATCCGGATTAAGTTGGTGTTATTGTTATGAGTATTATCCAGCCTAGGCTAGGCCAAACTAATTTGAGTGCTTTGTTTAGAGAACCTTGCTAGAATAATCTCATATTTTACTTTTTCAATATACGTTGATTTTCAGGGTTTTATCTTATTTTCTGGAGAAAAACCAGCACAAGAGCTATTTAATTCCTAAATTTGACATCCTTTTTGTTGTACTTCACGTACATTTATATGTTGAGTTTATAGGGATTTCAGTAAACTAACCTTAAGAATAACTTTAATCATTTACTAACGAGAAAAGCTAAATTGAGTAAAATCAGATATATCCTCCCGTTTCTTCTACTTGCCCATATCTGTGTATGGGGCCAAGGAACTAAGCAAAAGAAGGCCAAAGCTAAGCATTTGGATCTGGAGTTTTCATTAGAAGGCGGCTATTTTGATGATGAAATTACGGTTTCGCTTAATTCTCCAGGGGCTAGAATATATTACACCCTCGATGGTTCCAAGCCAAGTTATAAGTCTAAGCATTACAAATCACCTATCCAAATAAAAGAAACGACCGTAGTAAGAGCTATTGCTCGAAGGGGCAAACGAAAAAGTAAACTACGCAGTCATACCTATTTCATCAACGAACCAGCTACCACTTTTCCGACCGTCTCTATCGCCATTACCCCCGAGGTATTGTTTGATGCAGAAACAGGACTCTATATGAATGGCCCTAACGCAGTGGACAGTCTATGGAAAAAAGATGGCGCTAACTTTTGGAGTAGAAGAGAGGTAAAGATCAACGCAGAACTTTTTGAAAGTGATGGCAATTGCGAATATAATAGCATTAGTGGCTTTAGATTGTTTGGAGGTATGAGTCGTTTGTTTCCACAAAAATCAATGACCATCATCGCTAGAGACCGTTATGGTAAAAAGCGATTTCGTCATCGTATTTTTGGAAAGGAAGGACAAAAAGATTTTAAATTCTTAGTGCTCCGAAACTCTGGTAGCGACTGGGGAAAATCTCATTTTCGCGATGCCTTAATGACTGGGTTATTGAAAGACTGGGATTTAGAAACGCAAGATTACCGTCCATCTCACTTATACCTCAACGGGAAATATTGGGGGATTTACAATATCCGTGAAAAAATCAACAAATACTTTATCGAAGATCACTGCGATGTAGACAAAGACAGTATCGACTTGATCGAACATCGACGTGTACTCAAATTGGGTAGCAGAAAGCATTATGTAAAAATGTTGGATTACCTAAGAGAGAACGACATGAGTGATCCAGTTCATTATGCGCGTATTCAATCTATGATGGATGTAACCAACTTCATCGATTATCAGATTGCACAAATCTACTTCGACAATCAGGATGCAGGTGGAAATATAAAGTTTTGGCGACCACAAACAGACAACGGTCGTTGGAGATGGATTCTATACGACACCGATTGGGGATTTGGTTTACACAGTAGTAAGGCTTACAAGCATAACAGTCTCGCTTTTCATACGGAAGAAGATGGCCCAGATTGGCCAAATCCATCATGGAGTACTTTGATTCTACGATCACTTTTGGAGAACCAAGCATTTCAGCATGAGTTTCTTAATCGCTTTTCGGACCACATGAATACCAGCTTTGCTCCAGCTCGAGTAGAAGAACATATTGATAAGTTGTATACTTCCTTGAAGCCAGAGATTGATCGTCAATTTGATCGTTGGAAACTGAGTGAGAAAAACTGGAAAGGACACATCTACAGAATGCGTAAATTTGGTCGAAAGCGCCCAAACTATATGCGTATGCATTTGATGGAACGCTTTGATACAGGTGCAAGTGCCGAATTAAAACTGTCATGCAACTACGGTGGAAAAGTAATCATCAATAATAACGTAACCGTTGAAAGTGAAAAATTCAAAGGAGAGTACTTTAGTAAAATTCCTATTCGCTTAAAGGCTACTCCAAACTATGGCTATCGCTTTTCGCACTGGGAAGGGATTGACGTAGAAGAAGGTACTTTTGAAATCAGTATGCGACTCCGTAAAAAGAGCACGTTAATCAGAGCTGTTTTTGAACCATACGAACATCCTTACGCTGGCCGCATCATGATCAACGAAGTGAGCGCCAACAATAGAAAAAGTAAGGATTGGGTCGAACTATACAATTCAACTAACGAAACAGTTAATCTAAAAGGCTGGGTTTTTACTGACAATAAAAATCAGTATACTTTACCGGATGTAAATATTTATCCTAATAACTACCTGATCCTTTCAGAAGATTCTACCAAGTTTAATAAATACTTCAAGGAGATTTATGACTACGCTGGTGAATTTGATTTTGGACTCAACAAGATGCACGAGACACTTGGTCTTTTTGCAAATGATGGTGCCATGATTGATAGTGTTGGTTATTTGGTTCCTCCTAGTGATTCTACTTTTACAATAGGATTATTACTTCCTCATCTAGACAATGGTGACCAACAAAACTGGGAAATCATAAAAGGTGCAGGTACGCCAAATCTTCCTAATCCATATTATCTAGAAAGCCACATCAAGAGCAAACAAGAATTTTGGACGCGCATTGGTGTAAGCCTTGCACTTCTATTGGTTTGTATCTTAGTCTTACAATTCAGACATTCTAATCGCAAAAAAATTACTTCATAAAGGCTGCAATCAATCGATGAAAATGATGCACACCTTTTTCCATAGAAGGTGAAAATCGTCCTGATTTATAGAATCGAGACTGGATACCTTTTTGTACACTTTCTACTACTGCCTCGTCTTCCAATTCTGTTTGATCCAATTGGTTTTGAATACCTGTAGCTTTCTGATCTTTGTAGAAATAGGTTCGAAAAGTAACTTTCGTTTTGTGCTGCGATAAGGGTTGAATGACGTTAAGCGATAAGCCCCAAGGATAAAAATTGAACATCAAATTTGGGAACACCCAATAATAATACGCCAATATATTTTTGCCATAATCTTCGGCACCTTCGGGGATATCAAAACTGAGTTCGCCCTCTTTGGCAACACCTAATTGTAGATTGCAATATGAATACAGTTCATAACTATACTCGTCTCCTTCCAGTGCAGCGTTCAAGGCGGGATGCACAAAAGGAATATGAAAACCTTCTAGATAGTTATCACAATACAAAGCCCAATGCGCATCAATGTAGTAATCTTTTGAACTAGCTGCATCGTACACTAAATCGTTTAGCGGAAGCCAAGACAAACGATCTAAAATAGGTTGAAAGACTTCTTGGAAACTCATTTTTGGAGCCAAGGAAGTGAAGAGTAATCCCATCGTTTCTTTCAGCGAGACTTCCGTCAAATCGTCTGCTGGAGTAGGAAAATTTACTGCATTTTCAAAACCAGGTGTGCTTTTAAAACTTCCGTCAAGGCGAAAACATCGACCGTGATATCCACAACGAAGCATCGGCATTTTGCCTGCAGCCTCAACAATTATTTTTCCTCGGTGGGTACAAATATTGGAGAGACAACGCAGTGCACCTTGCTTGTCGCAACTGATGACTAGCGATTCATCTACTACCTTTTCCAAAAGGGTAAATGGATAAACATAACCAGGTGAGTTGACATCAGAAAGGTCTCCGATATATAGCCATGAACTCGCAAAGATAGATTCGATTGATTTTTCGAATTGGGCTTGGCTTTTGTAAAAAGAAGTAGGTAGGGTCGCGGACTTTCGGATGTCTTTGTCTATGTTATACATTAGTTTGAAGTTGAGTTTTATTTGATAAATCAATGTTATACATCACCATCGATTCAAGAGAATATTGATTTCAGAATCGTTGAATTTTGATTTGAGCCTTCTTTCGTGAAAATAAATTGCGCCCCAGGCCAAGTTGATGAACCAACACTCGACGATTCAATAGTACAACTCACGCATATCGAAGAAAATGATTGACTGGCCTCTTTTCTAAGCGTGATAAAAATAGGAGAATGCAGTGAAAAAAGTAGATTTTACAGGGAATCTCCTTAATAAAAACTTAAATTTTCATCCAATTCAACAAAAACGATAACTTAGGCCTGATTTACCAGTTTATTCATTAAACCTTTTAAGCTTCAGCTAGTCATAGAAGCGAATAGGAACTTAAAACCATTTGTATTGCAATCAACAGCGAATGAAATAACGGACAATGAGATCTTATCTCTGATCCAAGAGGCGACGAGTCTTGAGCGAGGGTTCAAGCTATTGATGCAGAAGTATCAGGAGCGATTGTATTGGCATATTAGAAGAATGGTATACGAACACGATGACGCCAATGATGTAGTACAAAACACTTTGATAAAAATATATCGAAGTATTCAAAAGTTTGAAGGTAAATCAAAGCTATACACTTGGTTATATAGAATTGCGACAAACGAGGCCATCACTTTTATCAACAAAAGAAAACGCAAAGCAACGGCTTCGCTAGATGATGAAGAATCAGGAGTAAGTACACAGTTAGCGGCAGATCCATATTTTGATGGAGATCAGGTCCAGCTTTTATTACAAAAAGCATTAGAGACTTTACCAGAAAAACAACGACTGGTTTTCAACATGCGCTATTACGAAGAAATGCCTTATAAAGATATCGCTGAAATTTTAGAAACTTCAGTGGGAGCACTTAAAGCTTCGTATCACCATGCAGTAAAAAAAATAGAAAGCAGTTTAAGAGCTGCAGATAATTATTAAATACTCTTTTACAAATTCCGTGAACAATATTACAACACGGCATTTCCAAAAAGAGTCAACAACAAGTTCTAAAAATGGAATCACGAAAAGACATCCAAGACGAATTAAACGAATTGTCACCCTTGCTTTCAAAGCTTGAGAAGCGTGAGGGTTTTCAGGTGCCACCTCGTTACTTCGAAAAGTTGACACAGGAGGTTTTGCACAATGTTACGACAGAGTCTACTCCAATAGTAAGCGTACCTCAATGGCAACAGAATCTTAGCAACATTTGGGCAGCGATCTGGCAACCCAAAATGGCGATGGGCTTGGCAACCATTGCATTACTTGCCGTAGCCACCACCTTCTTTTTCGATAGTGGAACGACTACAGATCCTCTGGCCGAACTAAGCAACATCAGTGATGAGGAGTTAGATTTCTTTATTGAAGAAAACATTGACGAATACGACATGGCATTGCTTGCAGACATCGATGATGCGACAAGTGAGAGTGCTCTTTCTTCTGACATTGATGATGACATCTTGAATGAACTTTATCAGCAAACCATTGACGATATTGATGTGCTTGAATTAGAAGAATTACTATAAAAAAAAGCAAAAACAACATACTAACATCCCAACGAAAATTAAATCTAGAAAGATGAAAAAATTAATGTCAATATTGGTTATTTGCCTTCTTGTTAGTTCCTACGCTCAGGCACAAAAGAAAGGTAATAAGGAAAGAGTTAAAGCTTTACGAATCGCTTTTATCACGGATAAACTACAGTTAACTACTGAGGAATCTGAAAAATTCTGGCCGTTATATAATGAGTATGCCAGCAAGAGGAAAGCATTAAGAGACGAGTATAGAAAAGATAAAGGCACAGAGGAGCTAACAAATGACGAAGCGGAAAGACAAATTGATGCCAACCTTGAGAACCAAGAAAAGATGATTCGACTGAAGCGCAGCTACATCGAAAAATTCAAAAAGGTTTTACCCGCAAAAAAAGTGGCTCAACTTGGAAAAGCAGAACGCGAATTTAAATCTGCAATACTAAAAGAAAGACGAAAGCGAAAAGGCAAACAGGG
>CALGLS010000098.1 GCA_937959375.1 uncultured Saprospiraceae bacterium | reverse complement strand
GGAGCTGATGGTAATGGGTTTGTTGATGGTGCAGAACTAACGGTTAATCACAATGGTGCTAATTACAAAGGATTTGTGAAACGAGTTTTTGACGCCAATGACCCATCCATCAATCACATGATTATTGTTCAGGATAATGGTTCTTTGAATCAAACGATCCCAACTACTACAGGTTTTGATGATCACGACATTGATGGTTTGGCAGGGGCAACTCGAATTTACTATTTGCTTTTTGCAGAAGAAGATGGAGGCTATTATGACGATACTCAAATGGAAGCGATCATGACCCAATTCCTTGAAATTGCAGAAGTAAATTCAGTAGATATAATAACGCCAACGGGGACAACTGTCATTGCAGGAGGAACCAGTGAAACATTCCCGATCACTATCTTTGCAAATGGAACTGATGCTGGTGTTTATAATTCAACGATTACTATTGCATCTAACGATCCTAGTTTGACAAATTTAGAAATTCCAATATCAGTAACGGTTACGCCTATGGAAGCTGATTTCCAAATTACAGGAGGACCTAACGCAGGAACTACCTTTAACTTTACTTCTACAAGTGCAACAGCGACCAGTTGGTTATGGGAATTTGGAGATGGAGCAACTTCTACAGAAGAAAATCCAACACACGTTTATGCTGACGACAATGTTTATACGGTTACCTTGACGGCATTCAACGACGCAGGTTGTAGTACTGTAGTGACCATGAGTCTTGATGTAATGACCAACATTGATGAGTTAGAAGGAGATATTGCTCTTTATCCTAACCCATCTGATGGCAATGTTTATATCAAGAATACAAGCGATGAAGCTTACACTGAAATTCGCGTGGTTAATGCCATCGGTCAGGTTGTCAAACTAATTGACACTTCAGCACATACCGGTGACGTTTACCACTTATTCCTTGAGAGCTTTGCTCCAGGCATGTATATCTTAGAATTAAAGTTTGCTGAAAACCAAGTATTACAACGCAAGTTCGTTTTGCAAACTGAAAAGTAAATAGGATTAGTTGCTGATTTTTTAACAGTAACTTTCAGAAAATAGGAGAGGGTTTTTGACTACCGGTCAAAAGCCCTCTTTTTTTGTAGTATAACAGATCGAAGGTAAAATCTATTTTTTTGAAAGACTCCTTACATGAGAAGAACAGAATATTGTTAGAAAAAATAATATTTGAATTCTAGTTTTTAATATAAGAGTGTTATATTTAAAGCTTAAATGCTTTGTCGAAAAGTAAATCTTAAGGCTAGGTGTAGATAAGTAACTGAAGCCGTAGATGAAAATTTTCAAAACTAATTCTGCCCATTTTATTCGATTGTGTACTTTATCAAGGATGAATACCTATCCTGCAGGCTAATATTCATTGTCGATAGGAAGTTTAATCGACTTCAATAACTAAACCCATAATTCTTTTAAAAAAAATATAAAAATGAAAAAGCTATTACTACTTCTAACACTAATGCTTTCTTGCAATTTTATGATTTCTGCCGCCCATTTACATGGCTGTGAAGCAGATAATTTAGCAAATGGTGCCGCCCGAATTTGGTTAAACGAAACCAATGGAACCATCAAATTTGTTGAATTAGCAGAACCAACCTTTGTACAACCTAACCACATGGAAGCATGGTTGCAAAACTTATTGAAAACCAATGACGAAACAGGTTTTGAACTTTATGAAGCCAAGCCAGATAAGTTAGGTTATGTGCATTTTCGTTTCCGCCAAACCTACGATGGTATACCCGTTAATAATGCAGTTTATTACATCCACACCTTTCAAGGGAATATCGTTTCCGCTAATGGAGATTTTTATCCTGAAGTTGAACTAAATGTAAGCCCAGTAATTACATTAGAAGGTGCTATTGCAATTGGTAAAGAATATATACACGGTCACCGTTGGGCTTGGCCAGAAGATGAATTTCCGACACCAGAATTACATGTAGATCGTGGAGAAGACGGTTATCACCTAACTTACAAAACAGACATTTATTCTGTTGATCCGATCGATAGAAGATTCCTTATGATTGATGTGGTGAGCGGTGAAGTAATTGCAGAATATAATCGTATTCATAATAACTCAGTGCCTGGTGAAGTACACTGTAAATATCACGGAGTTCAAACAGCAATGGTAGATAGTATCAGTCCTACCGAATTTCGACTTAGAGATGATACACGAGGTGGAGGTGTTGAAACCTATGATATGAATGAAGGAACCGACTACTTCTCTGCAGTAGATTTTACCGATTCGGATAATGTTTGGACCAATACTGCCAACCAAGATGATGCTGCACTCGATGCGCATTGGGGGACACAAGGAATGTATGACTACATGTTAAATGTTCATGGTTTTGAATCTTATGATGGAAACGGATCTACCATGTTAAGTTATGTACATTACAGTAGTAATTTTTCAAATGCTTTCTGGGATGGACAAAGAATGACTTACGGAGATGGAGATGGCACCGACTGGCTAGCCTTGACTTCAACAGAGGTGGTCGGTCACGAAATCATGCATGGTGTTACAGAGAACACAGCAGGTTTAATTTACTCGGGTGAATCCGGAGCACTGAACGAGTCGTATAGCGATTGCTTTGGTGTTATTTTAGATTTTCAATTAAATCCTATGACTGCGAACTACAGAATGGGTGATGACTTCATGCCCGTTCTTCTAGGACTTAGAAATATGGGTGACCCAAATGAGTTTAATAATCCAGATACTTATCTAGGTGATTTCTGGAATGCAGGAGGTGTACACAACCAATCAGGGGTTCAAAATTTTTGGTTCTATCTACTGACAGAAGGTGGAACAGGAACGAATGATAACAATGATGACTACATCGTGAATCCCATACCTATGGCTGATGCTGCTGATATCCTTTTCAGATCTTTGACTGTTTACCTAACACCAAATTCGCCTTACGCAGATGCTCGCTTTTATGGTATTCAATCGGCTACAGAACTTTTTGGAGATTGTACAGATCAGGTAATTGGTGTGACCAATGCTTGGCATGCCGTTGGAGTGGGAGGCTTGTTTGATGATGCCGTACAGTCTGCTTTTATTGCAAGTAGTAACTTTAATTGCCAAACACCTGCAACGATTCAATTTAACAATACTTCAATCAATGCAAGTAGTTACGTTTGGGATTTTGGCAATGGAACAACTAGTACTCTTTCCAATCCAACTGCGACTTATGATATGCCGGGTACTTACACGGTTTCCCTTATCGCAAGTGGAAATGCACTTTGTGGGAATAGTGATACAACGATCATTGTCGATTACATCACGGTGACCAATGATGGAGGTCCTGCATCTCCTTCTTGCTTCCCCGGAACCACTGCACCGCTCTCGGGTAGTGGACTTTTTAATTTTACTTTTGAAACCATTAATAACACAACCAGTGGAGGTGAAGAAGGGTATCAGGATTACACCTGTACGCATTCTACCAATGTGATGGAGGGAATTATCTATCCTTTTTCAGTGCAAACTGGAGTAAATGAAAATATAAGAATCTGGTTTGATGCAGATAACGATGGTGTGTTTAACAATACCAACGAATTAATCTACACCTCATTTGAACCTGCCAATGTGCATGATGGCGTATTGATAATTCCAGACACAGATATCTATGGCGAACCTTTGCGATTGAGAATCAAATCAGATGTGGACGGCAACGATATCACTAACTCATGTACTACGGTATCGAATGGTCAAGTAGAAGATTACACCATTGTTGTCAGTGAAAATGTACAAGCTCCACTTACTGATTTTGTAGCGAGTGAGACGACGGTCTTGCTAGGAACGTCAGTCAACTTTACGGATCTAACTCAAAACTTACCAGAAAACTGGTCCTGGGAATTCCCCGGAGGTATCCCTGCTACTTCTACCTTACAAAACCCAACAGTGGTTTATAATACGCTAGGTGTTTATCCAGTAACCTTAACGGCTACCAATAGTCTTGGTCAAGATGTAGAATTGAAAACAAGTTACATAAGTGTCGTGTCTACAGTTGAGATTTGTTCAACTCCAATGACTACAGCACCGTCAGGTATCTTTTATGATTCAGGAGGACCAAACGGACCTTATTCTAATAATGAATTTTGTACCTTTCTTATAGATCCTGGTTGTGCCTTGGATATTACAATGACCTTTACTGAATTCAATGTAGAAAGTGGTTTTGATGACCTCGCTATTTATGATGGTATAGATCAATCAGCTCCGCTTATTGGAATTTATAGTGGAAGCAATGCTCCGGGGACAATAGTTGCGACTTCAGGTAAAATGTTTTTCGTTTTTGATTCAGATGGTAGTGTGACGCCTTCGGGATGGGCAGCCGATTGGGTTTCTTCAGCCGCCAATACATTACCTACTGGAGACTTTACTATTTCGGATCCAAATCCACCACTTAATGTACCAGTTGTTTTTACGGATGAGTCTACTGAATTTCCAAGTAGTTGGGTATGGACATTTGGAGATGGAAGTGTTTCTACTGCTCAAAATCCAACACATACTTATACTGCTCCTGGTACTTATGATGTGGAGTTGATTGTAGGAAACTGTTTTGATTTTGATACCGTGATGTATAGTCTCGTAGTGCAAGCTCCGCCAGTGGTTGAAGTTAATCCTTTGAGTATTTATGAACTAGTAGATTGTGGTGACTCTACTGAGGTAAGCTTAACGATTACGAATACTGGGCAAGGTGATTTAGTCTTTGACACCGGTTTGGAAGGAGAAGCGGTCTCAGAAACTAGCTCTATGGTTTTTGATGCGTTCAATAACTTTACCACACATAGTTTCTCAGGTATCTCATCAGGAGCGGATTCTCTCTTTTTAGAGATAACCTTAAATGGTGATTTTGATAATACGACAGAGTTTGCCTCACTTTATATAGATGGTAACTTTATTTTAGAAATAGAAGATTTAAATCCAACAAACGGTATTGATGCAGTTGTGAATTATGCTTTCGGTGAAACGGATATCGCAGCTTGGGTTAGTGATGGAGTAGTAGAAGTGTACTTGGAAAATTCACTTAATGTTGATGATGACCAAGGAGGTACAAACACACACACGGTGACACTCCAAACAAACGGAAGCTCATGGTTATCTGCTGATCCATTGGATGGTGTTGTTGCTGCTGGCTCAAGTGAAACGGTTACTGTTTACTTGAATAGTGCAGATCTTGCAGCTGGGATTTATACCAATGAAATTGAATTAGCTACGAACGATGCGACCAATCCTGTAATTACCATTCCGGTAACAATGGAAGTGGTAGGAGAAGCTGAAATTACCTTTTCTGAAACTTGCCTTGATTTTCCGAGCACCATGCAGTATGCAACTAGTTCACTAGATGTAATGATTACCAATGATGGATGTGATACATTAATGGTATCGGATATCTTTCCAGATAATTCGATTTATAGTGCTAGCGCAACACAGCTAGAAATTTTACCACATGAGTCAGCGATGATTACGATATCTTTTACACCAACGACAGTAGGTAGTTTCCCCTCGAATATGAACTTTGCAAGTAATATTCCTACTGCTGCACTTTGTCTGACAGGTACTTCCTTTGGAGCGCCTGCAGCAAGTATTAACCCATCATCGGTTGATGTAACTTTAAATTGCGGAGCATCTACTACTGTTGATTTGATTCTTTCTAATAGCGGTTTGAGTGATTTGGAATATCAAGCAATATTAGGAGGTCAGGAAGTTTCAGAAACGAGCGTAATGGTATTTGATCAATTGAATAGTTTTACGAATCATGTTTTTAATGACATCTCATCAGGAACGGATTCCCTCTTTTTGGAGATAACTTTGAATGGTGATTTTGATAATATTTCAGAATATGCTTCACTTTATATTGATGGTAACTATCTTTTTGATATTGAAGATTTAAACCCAACGAACGGAACAGACGCTGTCGTGAACTATGCATTCGGTGAAGCTGATATCGCAAGTTGGGTAAGTGATGGAGTAGTAGAAGTTTATTTAGAAAACTCTACAAACGTAGATGATGATCAGGGAGGTACAAACACACATACCGTTACCATTCAAACGAATGCTTCGATTTGGGCTAGTGTAAGTCCTGAGGATGGAACAGTTGGAACTGGGGCAAATACCATTTTGACCGTTGACCTAACTTCAGTAGGATTACCAGCAGGTACCTATACAGAAGAATTGGAAATTCTTACCAATGATCCACTTAATCCTATCTTGGTCGTTCCTGTTACTATGGAAGTAGTTGGTGAGGCTGCGATTAGTTTCTCAGTTAGCTGCCTGAACTTTCCACCAACAGTGCAATACACGACATCTACAATGGATCTGGTTGTAAATAATGACGGTTGTGGTGTTTTAGATATAAACGATATTTTTGCTAATGATTCGGAATACACAGTCACTAGTCCTCAGTTAGAAATCGAACCGTTTGGATCAGCTGTTGTTACCGTTTCATTTACACCGACAACTGTTGGTAGCTTCCCCTCGGATTTGTATTTCATAAGTAACATACCTGACGCCGATGTTTGTTTGACAGGTACCTCACTTGGGGCTCCGGCTGCTAGTGTAAACCCGACATCAATTGATTTAAGTTTAGATTGCGGTGATGCAACGACAGTAGATATTGTGTTATCAAATAATGGACTAAGTTCATTAGAATACGAAGCAAGCTTTGGAGGTGTCGCAATCTCTGAAACAAGTGCAATAGTATTTGATCAATTCAATAGCTTTACCAATCACGTATTTAATAATGTATCATCAAATACTGATTCCATCTTCTTAGAAATTACCTTAAATGGTGACTTTGATAATTTTTCAGAATTTGCATCGCTATACATTGATGGTAATTACCTT
The DNA here is from genome assembly GCA_937959375.1 of uncultured Saprospiraceae bacterium. Taxonomy (GTDB): domain Bacteria; phylum Bacteroidota; class Bacteroidia; order Chitinophagales; family Saprospiraceae; genus CALGLS01. Next base: position 9,719 of record CALGLS010000098.1, on the reverse strand, counting down.
TTTGATATTGAAGATTTAAATCCAACGAACGGAGTAGATGCTATTGTGAATTATGCTTTTGGAGGACCTGATGTTGCAACTTGGGTGAGTGATGGTGTTGTGAATATTTACTTAGAAAATTCACTTAACGTTGATGATGATCAAGGTGGAACCAATACACATACCGTTACTTTTGAAGTTAATGGTTCTAGTTGGTTGAGCGTAAGTCCTACGGATGGAACTGTTGGAACAAACTCCAATAATACCCTGACTGTAGATATAACTACCGATGGACTACAAGGAGGAACACACATGGATGAGTTAGAAATTATGACTAATGATCCACTTAATCCAACGATTACAATTCCGGTTACCTTGGAGGTCACAGGGCTTTGTGCAGATTACGTTTATAACTTGCCGATTGCCTGTGGAGGTCAAGTTGACTTTACTTCATCTGTTGTGAATTCACCAACTACTTACTTGTGGAATTTTGGTGATGGTAATACTTCTACAGCGGCTAATCCAACACACATTTATAGTTCACCAGGTAACTATACCGTAACCCTAACGGTGGAGAATGGTAGTGATTCTGATGTGGTAACTTACGTGGTTGCCATCACAGAAGTAGGAGCTCCTCAAGAGGCTTGTATTGTTGGGTCTGTCGATGTGACGCCGACTTTTGATATTACTAGAGTTGAGTTGAACACGATTGATAATCCAAATCCAAATACGTCTAATGGTTATACGGATTATACTTGTGATTGGAACACAAATTTAATTATTGGAGTAGCTTACGACATCACAGTCGAGGGGTATGATTTTGATGAAGAAAATGTACGTGTTTGGATTGATTTAGACAACAGTGGTACTTTTGAAAGTTCAGAATTAATGTATGAAGTCATGAATGAATTGTCACCGCATCAGGGGCAAATTACAATTCCTTCTGCAGGAACAATACTTGGTGTACCTCTTCGAATGAGAGTTGCCTGTGATGCTTGGTATAATAACGTACCTTCATCTTGTATTGATTTAGGAACAGGTGAATTTGAGGATTACACCGTAACGATTGAGTCAAACACAGCGCCTCCAATTGCAGGTTTCAATTTTGACTTTATTGATAACTGCCAAGGTGTTGTTCAGTTTAATGATCAGAGTTCTAATTTACCCACTTCTTGGTCTTGGGATTTTGGTGATGGTTCTGCAGGTTCAACTTTGCAAAATCCAATTCATGTATTTCCTGCAGCAGGCATCTACATTGTTACACTTACTGCAACGAATGACTTTGGAACGAACGCTTACAATATTACGGTAACGATCAATTCATTGAATCCAATAATACAATACGTTGGTGTTCCTGAACCTAATACGACACTTACCTTCCAGTCTAATTCGCCAGATGCGATTAGTTGGTCATGGAACTTTGGAGATGGCAACGGATCAACAGATGAATTTCCTACCCATCAATATGCATCCATTGGAACTTATCTAGTTACACTAACCGTAGAAAACTCGGATGGTTGTATTGCTACTACAAATGAAGATGTCACTATTGTTATATCAGGTGTAGATGAATTAGAAGGAGCTATTTCATTGTTCCCTAACCCAACTAGTGGTGATATTTCAATTAAGAATACAAGTACTGAACGCTATTTTGAAATTGAAGTAGTGAACACGATCGGCCAAGTTGTTAAGCGAATTGACACCAGTAATCATATCGGAGATACCTATTATTTAGAATTAGAAAACTTTGCTCCAGGTATGTATGTGATCGAACTCAAGTTTGCTGACAATCAAGTGTTGCAACGCAAGTTCGTTTTACAACCGAAACAATAGAATTGATAACTTGTTGGTCATTTGACTAATGATGTTTAGAACATAGGGGAGGGTTTTTGGCTATAGCTGAAAACCCTCTTTTCTATTGATTATCAAGTAGAGACAGTTAATATTGACAATCTGTCAAATTATTGTTATATTTATACTTTCTAGTGCATAAGAAAAAAACCATCAATGTAGAGAAGCAGATGGGAATTTTTTCAAACTAAAACAGCCCTTTTTTTATTGTTTTTTTTATCAACAAAGTATTCCTGTTCTTTAGGTTTACTCTTTGTTGGTGTGAAGTTGTATGACCTTGTTTTGAATAACTTCATAAGCCTGCTGTTTAATGGAAAATATAAAGCATGAAAAAGCTATTACTATTACTCTCCCTAATGACATACTGTTGTTTTGCGGTCACCGCAGAGCATTTGCAAGCTTGTGATGCTGACAATGTTGCAAACGGCGCTTCACGAGTTTGGTTAAACGAAATCAATGGTTCTATAAAATTTGTGGAACTAGAGGAGCCAACTTTTGTGCATCCAGATCGAATGGAAATATGGTTGAAAAATTTATTGAAAACAAACAACCAAACAGGATTTGTTCTTTATGAAACAAGACCTGATAAACTAGGTTATACACACTTCCGGTTTCGCCAAACTCACAATGGCTATCCTGTCAATAATGCCGTCTATTACATTCATACCTTTGAAGGAAAAATCGTTTCAGCAAATGGCGAATTTTATCCTGACATTGAGCTTGATGTAAACCCTTTGATAACTATTGAAGGTGCTATTGCTATTGGCAAAGACCATATACACGGACATCAATGGGCTTGGCCTGACGATCAATTCCCAACACCAACAGTGGAAGTGGGACTGGGTAAGGATGGTTATCATCTAGCCTACAAAACAGACATTTATGCTATTGAACCACTCAATAGAAAATTCCTAATGATTGATGTATTAACTGGTGAAGTGATCGCTGAGTATAATCGTATTCATACTAATTCAGTTGCTGGAGAAGTACATTGTAAATACCATGGCGTTCAAACCGCAACAGTGGACAGTATTAGTCCTAACGAATTTCGATTGCGAGATTACAGCCGGGGAGGGGGTATAGAAACCTATGACATGAATGCGGAGGCAGACTATAGCGCCGCAGTCGATTTTATAGATTCAGATAATGTATGGACTAGTACAATCAATCAAGATGATGCTGCGCTAGATGCGCATTGGGGCACAGGAGGTATGTATGATTATATGTTAAACGTGCATGGTTATAATTCTTATGATGGGAACGGAGCTCCCATACTTAGTTATGTTCATTACAGTAACAATTACACCAATGCTTTTTGGGATGGTGAGAAAGTCGTTTATGGAGATGGGGACGGAGTAGATTGGCAACCATTGACATCAACAGAAGTGGTTGGTCACGAAGTGATGCACGGTTTTACCGAAAAAACAGCAAGCCTAGTTTATGCAAATGAATCTGGAGCCTTAAACGAATCTTACAGTGATTGTTTTGGAGTCATCTTGGACTTTCGACTAAATCCTACGACTGCCAATTACATAATGGGAGATGACTTTATGCTAATTAGTTCAGGTCTTCGAAATTTGGGTAACCCAAAACAATACAACCATCCAGATACCTATCTCGGTGAATATTGGAACTCAGGAGGCGTGCACAATCAATCAGGTATTCAAAACTATTGGTTTTATTTATTGACGCAAGGTGGAGAAGGAACAAATGATAATAATGACGATTACATTGTGGATCCTATTCCAATGGCTGATGCTGCAGATGTACTTTTTAGATCCTTGTCTGTCTATCTAACACCAAATTCTACTTATGCAGATGCGCGGTTTTTTGGTATTCAATCTGCAACAGAACTCTTTGGCGAATGTACTCAACAACTGGTTAGTGTTACAAATGCCTGGCATGCAGTTGGTGTTGGAGCATTGTTTAATAATGAAGTACATGCCAATTTTGTTGCGAGTAATACCTCCAACTGCCAAGTTCCTACCAACGTTAAATTCACAAATACTTCAACTAATGGAAGTAGTTATATCTGGGATTTTGGAAACGGATTGACCAGTACTTCAACCAATCCCGTTGCAATCTATGACATGCCTGGAACCTATACGGTTTCTCTTACAACAACAGGGAATTCACTTTGTGCGAATACAGATACGAGAACGATCGTTGATTATATTACGGTTACTGATGAAGAAGGCCCTGCTTTGGCTCTTTGCTATCCAATTACAAATGTAGCTGTTCCAAGTAATGGTATTTTTAATTTTACATTTGAAACGATTAATAATTCGACTCCTGGTAGTTTAGAAAGTTATCAAGATTATACCTGTACTTACTCAACCGATGTAACGGAAGGACTACTATATCCTTTCTCTGTTTTAACTGGATCAAATGAAAATATTCGAATCTGGATTGATGCGAATAATGACGGGATTTTTAATAATTTTAATGAACTGGTGTATACCTCTTTCTCGCCAGTGCAGTTACATACTGGCTTACTCGTAATTCCTGGTACAGATCTGCATGGAGTACCACTTCGATTGAGAATCAAATCAGATGTGGAAGGCAACGATATTTTTAATTCTTGTGCTCCAGTGATAAGTGGGCAGGCTGAAGATTACACCATCATTGTCAGTGAAAATGTTCAAGGGCCAGATGTTGATTTTACGGCGGATCAAACCAGTGTCTTAGTAGGAGAAGAAGTGCATTTTTCAGACCTAACTCAAAATGTACCAGAAGCATGGTTTTGGGAATTTCCAGGAGGAACTCCATCTAATTCTAGTGCACAAAATCCAACGGTAAGCTATAGTGCTGTAGGTTCCTATCCAGTTACTTTGACTGCTGTTAACAATCTTGGTGAAGACACAGCCATTAAGACAAACTATATAAATGTGGTCTCTTTGGTAAATATGTGTACCGACTCGATTAGTGCTTCGGCAGCAGGGATATTTTATGATTCTGGTGGACCAGAAGGGAATTATTCTCCCTATGAAAGTTGTACGTTTTTGATTGATCCCGGATGTGCTGTGGATTTAACTATGATCTTTACTGAGTTTGATGTAGAACCTAGTTTTGATCAACTCTTTGCTTATGATGGAGTTAATGCCGCAGCTCCACTTATCGGAATATATTCAGGAGAGAATTCGCCTGATACGATTATTTCTACTTCGGGTAAGTTGTTTTTTGTTTTTGAATCTGATGAAATTCTTTCCTATTCTGGATGGGAGGGGACCTGGTCTGCCTCTCTTGGTACGGAAACACCAATTGCGGAGTTTGCTATTTCGGATACGAATCCTCCATTTAATGTTCCAGTTTATTTTACAGATCAATCAACTGATTTTCCGAGTAGTTGGCTTTGGGACTTTGGAGATGGATTCTTTTCAACTGAAAAAAATCCAACGCACTTTTATTCCAATCCTGGAACTTACGAGGTGGAGTTGATTGTAGGAAATTGTTTTGACTCTGATGCCATTTCGTATGCGCTGACTGTACAGGATTCTGCTAGTTTTCAAACTGACCCTACTAGTATTTATGAGTTTGTCAATTGTGGTGATTCTACGGAAGTAATTTTAAAGATTCAAAATACAGGACAAGGCGATTTGGTTTATGCTGCAAATGTGGTTGGTAGTTCTGAATTCGAAACGAGCTACATGACTTTTAACTTAACAAATAATTATACAGAACATACTTTTACGAATGTCTCAGCTTTCACGGATTCTATTTTCTTAGAAATTATTCTGGTTGGTGACTATGATAATGTTAATGAGTTCGCCTCACTTTATATTGATGGTGATTATATCTTGAGTATAGATGATGGAAATCCTCCAAGTGGAACAGAAATAATAAAACATTATGCTTTTGGTGGACCTGAGGTAAGTAATTGGGCTGCTGATGGGAATGTAGTAATTTGGTTGATTAATAGCTCGGCTGTTGGTTTTGTATGGCAAAGTGCGCATACTGTAAATTACGAAGTAAAGGTAAAAAGCCCATGGCTGTCTGCAGGGCCACTAAGTGGAATAGTATCCGGTTCTTCAGACGCACCCATTACAATTCCACTTAATAGTTTAGAGCTTCCAGCAGGAGTTTATACAGATGAGATTGAAATAATAACCAACGATCCTATCAACCCTGTTCGTGTTGTTCCAATTACCTTGGAAATTATTGGTGAAGCTGAAATTTCTTTTTCAGAAAGTTGTCTTACTTTTCCAACTACTATGCAGCATGTTACAGCTTCTTTGGAGGTAGTAGTAGCGAATAATGGCTGTGAAACTTTAATGATTTCTAATATTTTTTCAGATGATTTGGCCTATAATGCAAGTGTCGCACAGTTAAGTATTCCACCACATAGTTTAGACACGATTACCGTTTTTTTTACGCCAAGCACAGTAGGTGACTTTCCATCCATGTTGAATTTTTCAGGTAATATAGAAACCACAACTCTTTGTTTAGCTGGAACTTCTTTTGGTGCGCCCATCGTAAATGTAGATGAGTCAATGATCGATCTGTCTTTGAACTGTGGAGACTCCACTTCTGTTGATTTGATTTTATCAAATGAGGGGCTGAGTGATTTGATATATAGGGGAGTATTAGTAGGTGAAGACATTGTTGAAAGTAGCCAACTGGCTTATGATGAAACAAATAATAATACGACCCATGTTTTTAATAATATTTTACCAGGAGTGGATTCTATATTTTTGGAGATAACTTTAAATGGTGATTTTGATAATTCGACAGAATTTGCCTCTCTTTATATAGATGGTAATTATCTTTTTCAAATAGAGGACCTTGACCAAGCGAACGGATCTGATATCATTATCAATTATGCTTTTGGTGGAGCAAATGTTGCGAATTGGGCGAGTGATGGAGTAGTGGAAGTTTATATAGAAAATACACCAACGGTAAATAATATTATTACTGCAACGAATGAGCACAGGGTCGTGATTCGAAGAAATGGCTCGTCTTGGGTAAACCTAAATTCAATAGAAGAAACAATTGCGCCATCATTAAGTGACACCATAACGATCAATTTTAATTCTACGGGATTAGCTGCAGGAGTGCATACAAATGTTTTAGAGATTAGAACAAATGATCCGCTGATACCTATACTCACAATCCCAATTTCGTTAGAGGTACAGGGTGTACCAGCAATTGATTTTTCTGTAAGTTGTGTTGATTTTCCACCGGCCATGCAATACAGTTTTACAACAGTAGATTTAGAAGTGATCAATAATGGTTGTGAAATTTTAGAGATCTATGACATTTATGCCGATAGTCCAGAATACGCAGTCACTGCCCCTCCCTTAACGGTAGCCCCCTTTTCTTCAGTCATCATTCCTGTTGTCTTTCATCCTGTTACGATTGGAGATTTTCTATCCAACTTAAACATTGTAAGCAATGTGTCTAATACAAGCATCTGTGTTTCGGCAAGCTCCTTTGGTGCGCCGTCTATAGAGGTCAATCCGTCGTCAATCAACATTGATATGGTTGGTTGTAATGATGAGGTAATGGTACCAATTAGCATTAGTAATGTAGCGTTTGATAGTTTGATTTTTAGTTTTGAAGGAACTGGTATTATTGGAGGAACCTCACTAGATTCAGTGCGCGCAAGATTGAACGCAAACTATTCAAGTCTAACAGATTTAATGGATAATTTTTATGAGTTTTCAAATGGAATATTTGGAACCAGTATAATAGATGGAGGAAACAATATGTATGATGGAGGAAATTTATTGTCGGTTGACAATAGTCCTTCACTCGAATATTTTAATAGTTCCATTGTGTCCAATGCATACCTAGGGCCCAGTGGTCAATACTTTACTCGAAAGTATCCGGGCTTATTTGTTTTTGCAGCAGATGCCAATGAGATTAATAAGTTTAGTATTGATGGTAATTTAGGCGCAGATGGTTTAGGTACTGTGTCAGGTACAGTCTTGGATGTAAATCATGCAGGGCTTGATTATAAAGGTTTTGTAAAAAGAGTTTATGACTTTGGAGGTCCCTCAATCAATCATCTTGTTATAATGAGAGACAATGGATCTTTAGTGCAAACGATTCCTAGTTCAACTTCTACTGATGAACACACTATAGAAGGAATGAATGGAGTGGCCCGAATGTATTATTTATTATTTGCAGAAGCGAATAGTGGATTTTATTCAGATGCACAAATGGAAGCTATTATGATTAAGTTTTTGGAAATTACTGAAGTAGGTGCTTATGTCGTATTGCCAAGTGGTGCCTTCGAATTAGCTGGTGGAAGTAGTCAAAACTTTGATCTCTTTTTTAATACGGATAACACACCAGGAGGTACTTATAGTTATGCCGCTACAATTAACTCAAACGATCCCCTGATGGAAAGTTTAGAAATACCAGTTACGATCAACGTAAACTATGACCTCTGTGCTGATTATACTTACGATTTGCTGTCTGACTGTGGAGGTCAAGTTGCTTTTTTCGCTGAAATCGTAAATAGTGCCACATCTTATTTATGGGACTTCGGGGATGGTAATACTTCTATAGATAATAATCCGACATACATTTACCAGACACCTGGTGATTATCTTGTAAGTCTGACGGTAGAGAATTTATCTTCCTCCGCTACAGTGACGAAGCTCATTTCAATTACCGAAACAATAGCTCCACGATCTGCTTGTTTAGTTGGTTCAAATGATCTAACACCAACTTATGACATTACGCGAGTTGTACTGAACACAATCGATAATCCAAATCCTAACACATCCAATGGTTACACAGATTACACTTGTGACTGGAGCACTAATTTAACGATTGGCGTACTCTATGATCTCAGGATTGAAGGTTATCCTTTTAATGAAGAAAATGTTGCTGTTTGGATTGACTTGAATAATAGTGGGACTTTTGAAGACGATGAATTGGTATTCGAAATCTTCCAAGAGTTATCACCACACGAAGATCAAATTATGATACCTATTTCAGCAGCGATAATTGGAGTTCCTCTTCGAATGCGAGTGGTTTGTGAGGCTTGGAATAATGTACCTACATCTTGTGATAACGTTGGTTCAGGTGAATTTGAAGATTATACGATTATCATTGAAGAAAACACATCTCCTCCTGTCGCTGGTTTTAATTTTGATTTCATTAATGGATGTCAGCGCATCATTCAGTTTAATGATTTAAGCACTAACTTACCATACGCATGGTCTTGGGATTTTGGTGATGGTTCAACCGGTTCTACTTTGCAAAACCCAATTCATGTATTTCCTACGCAAGACACCTATCTAGTTACGCTTACCGCAACGAATGACTTCGGTTCTAGTACTTATAGCATGGAGGTGAATACAAATGCATTAAGCCCAACCATTGAATTTACGGGTGTTCCCGAACCAAATACAGCCATTACCTTCCAAGCGATTTCATTAGGAGCGACTAGTTGGTATTGGGACTTTGGAGATGGGGGAGTTGCTTCAGAAGAATCACCGACACACCAGTATGCCGATATTGGAACTTATTTAGTCTCGCTCACTGTATTTGATACAGATGGCTGCACGGCAGATACCACTAAACAGATCGCAATTGTTATTGATAATGTTGAAGAGCTAGAAGGGGCTATCTCCTTGTTTCCTAATCCAACGAATGGTAACATCTCAATTAAAAATACAAGCGACGCTCGGTATAGTGAAATACAAGTAGTCAATTCACTTGGCCAAATTCTTAAAGAAATAAACACCAGTAATCATATCGGAGATACTTATTATTTAGACTTAGAAAACTTTTCTTCAGGTATGTATGTGTTGAGACTTAAGTTCGCAAATGACCAGGTATTGCAACGCAAGTTTGTTTTACAATAGAAACAGTAGAATTCAGAACATACCAGTCATCTGACTAGTAGTTTACACGGAAGACATTAGACCGAAGTC